>NZ_JBBCZC010000006.1:0-102376 GCF_037144575.1 Sporosarcina sp. USHLN248 | reverse complement strand
ATAACAATATCCGAATTCAAGCGAAACTAAACAGCCAATCGCCGGTTGAATACCGACTAAAGGCTGCTTAGAAGGTGTTTTATTATTGTCTCAAAAACGACAGGCAGTGCCTTTACTGGGGGTCTGTTTTTTTTTTTGGCGCAGTATGAAATGTAATGCATTGAAATTAAATAGTTCCCAACACAATATAGCCTTCGCAACCTTACGAAACTGCTTCGCATCACAATGTAAATTGCAATTGCCCGCAACGCAACGTAGAATCCTCGCAACACGATGTAATTGCTCCGCACCCCTACATGAATAAAGCAAACCCATATGAACATTTAGTTGTGAACCATTACGCAGGAATTACGGAAAGATATTCAGAAGCTATATGATAAAAGGAGTGGATCATTATGATTACTGAAATGGATAAAGTTTTTTTTGAAAATGGCACTTGAGGAGGCAGAGCAATCTCTCAATGAAAATACGTATCCTGGATTAAATATAAGAGCCTGCTCGCTTTTCTAATTGAAAAAGCGAAAGCGTATTTTGCTCTTTTAAGAGGATAGAATAAGGACTGTCATTAAAAGGAGTTCATTCGCTCAATTTTGATTGAATGAACTTCTTTTCAGTCGCTCCCAATGTAACATCGTTGGTTGCTCCTCCAGTGGTTTAGCAATGGCAGGTTTAAACCCAATAACGAATTATCACCGGGTTTGGGAGATGAAGTAAACGTGTAAAGAAGCTGTACAAGAAAAGGAATTGTCTTTAGGGAGTGGTAGCAATTTGAGCATCTATTTGTTTCCCATAAAAATTGCATTCATCATGTTTATTTTATTTGGCTTTTTACTAATTATTCCTTGGCTCATTTACAGTTATCGAAAATATGGTCGAATCAGTCTATGGGCTTCCATTGTGGCTTACTCCTTTATTTATTATATGTTGGCGGCTTTGTTTTTAGTTTTATTGCCACTTCCGAATACTCGGGATACTTGTTCTATGCAGTCGCCGGATACGGTGCATTACTCTTTAATCCCATTCAGCTTTATCCGGGATATTATCAAGAGCAGTTCGGTTGTTTGGTCACAGCCTGCGACATATGTAAGCTTATTGAAGCAAGGGGCTTTTTTGCAGGCATTGTTCAATTTTATATTATTGCTGCCCTTCGGTGTGTATCTTAGATATTTTTTCAATCACAAAAGGTATTGGAAAAGGGCTCTAAGTTTTGGATTTGCGCTGTCTCTTTTTTATGAAATTACACAAATAACGGGTATTTACGGAATTTATAATTGTCCATATCGGATATTTGATGTAGATGATCTCATTTTAAATAGTACGGGTGCTTTGTTCGGATTCCTTGTTGCCCCTGTTATCCTAACATTATTTCCATCACGGAAAAGCTTGATCGAAAAAGGAGAAAAACTGCGGGGGTATCGTCTCGTTCCCCCTTTGTCCCAGTTATTGGCTGTATTCATAGATTACGTATTGATTAAGATGAGTTGGAAACTTATCGGTGGATTCGTTACAACGAGCGGATTAGTTGAATTCATCTATACAACGGTCCTCTTTTGGATTCTCTTTTTTGTAGTTCCTGCCGTATGGAAAGGCAAAACAATTGGAACGCATATTTTACAATTTCAACTTCGTAATTTTGATGGAGGCGAACCGTCGAGATGGTCATTGCTTAAAAGGGCAATTGCTCTCTATTTGCCTTTGACGGTAACGTCGTTTTTAAAAATCTTTACGGATATTGAATTGGATATAGATTCAAGCTTTTATGTGTATCAAGTTTGGATTACTGTAGGCATACTTGCGTTTCTTATCGTTATGTGGGCGGTATTGATTGTCCACGTCTTGTTCATTTTACTTAAAAAAGGGAAGCGGCCTTTCTACTTTGACGATGTAGCGGATATCGTGCCGTGGAGGGAGTAAATGAGAGCTATCTAACAAAGTCCATTGATCATTGAGCAATGGAATCCCGAACTAATTACGTCAAGTCGTAATGAATTCATAGGATATTTCGTAGGATAAAGGAATATGAAGAAAAAGGGGAATCAAATAGTTTGGCTCATGTCGATACGATCTGTAAGCAATTTGGAGAAATACTGCATGGAAATAGCAAAATGGAAAAAGGTGTATGTACGGTCTCTTTGAATAGGACTTTCAAAGCGACGGTACAAGGAAAACCGAGCACGTCTGTCATGCCTGCTGGAGTTTTGTTTGAATCACTCGATCAAAATGGAATGGCGTTGAATTTGGCGGAAATCGCAGTTTTACAGGAAGAAGTTCCCGCATTCATGCAAGCTTTGACACAACAAGGTTTAATCATTAGCGCATTGCATAACCATTGGCTATATACGACCCCGACGATTATGTATATCCATATCCAGTCCATTGAACCGCCGCTCGATTTTGCAAGAAAGATGGCCTATTCCTTTAGCTTTTTAAGATATCCAGTTTCGGGATAGGGCAAAATGAATGTTAGTTTGTCAGCCAAATGTAGGGAGCCCTTGAAAACGTATCGTAAGGTTTCAAGGGCTCACTTGATTATCAAACGTAAATCAGAATGATGAACCGCAAAATATACGGTTTAGGCAGGCATCTGTACATCGATCCCTGTTATATATTCATATTCAATTGTATTGTTGTTATTTTTTTAGTGAACTAAATAAAGAACTGTATGCTGTTGCCACTTTTTGATAATAGTCGACCAACTTGTCCCAAACGGTCGTTTGTGCAGCTTCTGTCGGATGATTGTCAGTAGCCTTTTCATCATCTGCCTCTGTTGCATTCTCTTCATCAACTGGGATTTCGGCAACCTCTTCTTCGTTAGCAGGTACGTCCGCTTCCTCATCCTCACCGGCAGGGGAATCCGCCTCTGCTTCATTGCTGTCAATATCGTCTGTTGCTACTTCTTCAGCAGGGGAATCAACCTCAACTACATTGTCGTCAGTAGTGTCTGCTCCTTCTTCCTCAGCGGGAGTATCAGCGACCTCTTCATTGTCAGCAGTAGTATCTGACTCTTCCTCTTCATTAATAGGATTTTCTGTTGTATTCTCATTGTCTGCTGGTACATTTTCTTGATCTTCCACCGGTAAAGCAATGCCGAGGTGATCTTGGATTAACAGATTATAATAATCAATTAAACTAACATAATTTTGTAAGATTGATTTATATTCATTAACTTGTTCATCTGATAGAATAGAATTGGTTGATTGGTCAGTTGACGTTGTATCTTCATTGATATTCTCGTCGGCTGGCTTTTCTGTTTCATCAGATTCATTTGCTGCCTCGTCATCTTCAGTTTGCTCATCAACGGGTGCATCATCATTGACCGTTTCTTCTTCACCAGTTGGCAAATCTGTCGCTTGTTCTTCGTCCGCGTCAACTACCTCGTCGGCAGGTACATCTGTCGTTGCATCTTCCTCGACAGGTATGTCATCATTTTCCACTACTTCAGCGGGCTCGTCAGTAGTTTCGTCTTGGTCCGCCTCACCTTCCACGTCGGTAGGTTCATCTGTCGTTGCATCTTCTTCAACAGGGGTGTCTTCGCTTTCCACTACATCAGCGGGCTCGTCAGTAATTTCGTCTTCGTCCGCTTCACCTTCTTCACCGGCAGGTACATCTGTCGTTGCATCTTCCTCGACAGGTGTGTCATCATTTTCCACTACATCAGCGGGTTCATCAGTAATTTCGTCTTCGTCCGCTTCACCTTCTTCACCGGAAGGTACATCTGTCGTTGCATCTTCTTCAACAGGGGTGTCTTCGCTTTCCACTACATCAGCGGGTTCATCAGTAATTTCGTCTTCGTCCGCCTCACCTTCTTCACCGACAGGTACATCTGTCGTTGCATCTTCCTCGACAGGGTTATCTTCGTTTTCTTCTACATCAGCGGGTTCATCAGTTATACCGTCTTCGTCCGCCTCATCTACCTCGTCAGCAGGTTCATCAGTAGTTGCATCTTCGTTTTCTACTACATCAGCACGAGCATCAGTCGTTGCATCTTCGTCATGAGCGGGGTTTTCTGATTCTTCTTCATTTGGTACTGAAGATAGCGCATTTTTATTTGCAATCGTCCGCATTAATTTTCCTTTTTCAGGTGAGCCTTTAATGCTTGTTGCGTAAGAGGAAACTTCTGCACCGTGATTAGCGAATGTTGTGTCTTCATTATTATTTGCAGCTAAAGCCGAACCGCTTGCACCGAAAATGGCAGCAGTAATCATTGAGGTAGACATAACAAACGGTAAAATCTTCTTCGTGTTTTTTCCTTTTGAATGCGTTTCTTTAACCAAGAATAATCAAACTCCTTTTTTAACGTTTTTTTAACCCGATTTCTAAATGAATTACATACATACTATTTTTTTGTCGTTATGTACATCCGCCTCCTTCGCAAGCTGAAAATTGGAGCCGGTTTTCACTATCCGTATTGAAATCTCCATTAGAATAGTGGGCAGTGCTCCATCTGCATGCTACTTACAATAACAAAAGAAAATAACAGCAGTGTTACATCCAACTAACAAGTATTCATGGAAATATTAACCTTTGTAATACTATAGAAGACTAAAAAAAGGATAGGATTTAATAATTTTGCACGTATAAACCCAAATTATTCCATACGAATATCAATTTAAAACATAGAACGCATATAAGGCGTAAGCCTTTTTTGACATGGTTATGGATTGGTCGAAACGATCTATGGAAAAATATTTCTAAATATTACATTCAGATGAAGATCTTACATAATAGATGTCTTTTTGGGGGCATTTAATGTATTTGTTAAGCATGTGCTGCAAGTGGGGCCAATTCAAATTCAACGCTGGGCAAGATTCACTATGATAAAATATAAAGAAATTCAACGGAAAGAAGGAAATGAAATGGAAAGCTCTCAAACTGTAAAGCTTACTTCATTGACAACGAAAGGGGGATGCGGATGTAAAATTGGGCCAGCTGATCTTAGTCAAGTGCTGAAAAAACTTCCTGCGGCCGTACATGACGACAATTTGCTTGTCGGTCCTGAGACGAGTGATGATGCAGGAGTCTACCGTTTGACGGACGAACTTGCCATTGTACAGACGCTCGATTTTTTTACGCCGATTGTCGATGAACCTTATGATTTTGGACAAATAGCTGCAGCGAACGCGATTAGCGATGTATATGCAATGGGGGGCCAACCGCTGACTGCCCTTAATATTGTGGCATTTCCCATTCATAAATTAGACAAAGAAATATTGTCCGAAATTTTGCGCGGGGCAGCCGATAAGTTGAAAGAAGCAGGTGTTGCATTAATTGGCGGTCATTCGATTGATGATCCAGAACCGAAATTTGGACTATCCGTCACGGGAACTGTACATCCTGAAAAGGTACGGACGAATGCCGGTGCAAGGCCGGGAGACGTACTTTTATTGACGAAGCCGATCGGTGTCGGCATCTACACAACTTCTTTGAAGCATGGAGAACTGTCGAAAGAGGAGATTCAGGAAGTGACCGCAATCATGGCAACGCTCAATAAAAACGCAGCTGAAGTAATGGCAGACTTCGATGTCCATGCCGTAACAGACGTGACGGGATTTGGGTTATTAGGCCATGCGACAGAAATGGCGAAAGCGAGCGATGTAAGTATTCGAATCGAGGCGGAACGAGTACCTATCCTTCAAAGAACACGTGAATTGGCGAATGCCGGAAGAATTCCGGGCGGCACGAAAAATAACTATAAGCATGTTGAAGATGATGTTGCCTTCATGGAAGGAATGGATGAGATCAGCCGGTTGATCCTCTGTGATGCAGTCACTTCGGGAGGTTTGTTAATTGCGGTGAGCGAGGCTGAAGCGGAATCGCTCCTTAACAAAATGCAGGATCGAGGCATTGATGCGCGCCAGATCGGAAGTGTCACACAAGCGGATGAAAAGAGGATCCACGTCATATAAACTGCAAGTTCGGAAGGTGATCGGATGGTACAAGAAATAGCATTGGAGGAATTGTTGGAGCGGATTCGCAGCGGGCAGCATATTGCGGTTGACGTCCGTTCTCCAAAAGAATTTGAGGAATCGGCGATACCTAACAGTTTGAATATACCCGTTTTCAATAATGAAGAACGCGCTGAAATTGGTACGCTATACAAACAAGTGAGCCCGGAAGCCGCGAAAGAGCGTGGCTTGGAATTGTTTTCGCGTAAGCTGCCATCGTTCATTAACGAATTCAAGGCCATCGAAAGGCCATTCACTGTGTATTGCTGGCGCGGTGGCATGCGAAGCAAGACAGCAGCAACGGTACTTGAACTAATGGGCATCGAAACGACCCGGCTGACAGGCGGCATCCGTTCCTATCGCCAATGGGTTGTAAAACAGCTTGAAGAGCAGGAATTTGGTCCTCAATTTATTGTTTTAAATGGCTATACAGGCTCCGGCAAGACAACCATTTTGCGAAAGCTGAAAGAAATGGGACATCCCGTAATCGATTTGGAACAATTGGCAGGTCACCGCGGATCCATCTTCGGGCAGATTGGATTGAAGCCGAACAGCCAAAAGCAATTTGAATCGCAACTTGTTGAAGAAATGGACAAGCTGAAAACTGAACCATTTATCTTTATTGAAGGAGAGAGCAAACGGATCGGCAAAGTGGTTATCCCTTCTTTACTGTTTGATAAAAAGGAAGCTGGAAAGCAGATTATACTTCATTTGCCGATTGAGGAGCGTGTAGCGAATCTTGTTCGCGACTACGAGCCTCACAAATATCCAGACCTGTTCCTCGAGGCATTTCAGTTGATCAAAAAAAGATTAACACCGGCAATGTCCCTTGCAATTGAGGAACATATGGAAAAGCAAGAATTCGACGCTGTTGCAGAATTGCTCCTCCTTCATTATTATGACCCAAGATATAAGCATTCTGCATTCAGAAATCCCGAGCGACACATCGACATTCATGCGAACACGACGGAAGAAGCGATCGATAAAATTTGTGATGTCGTACTCCCGGCAATCGCTCAAAGCAAATACTGAAAATAAAAGTGTTAGGTGCATGCATTATTCGCCAACTACGAATGAAGCTGTATTGATCACCCTTTTTACTCTCTTTCCGACATTGGTATAATAGGAAGGAGTAAATGTCAGTAGGAAGCGTGGTGATTTCATGGATAAGGAAAAGTGGAAAGAACAGTTGTTGAAGAATGGAGAGTTATTCATCGGTGAAGCAAATGCTTTTCGTTCAGCTGTTCTAATTCCGTTAGTCGAGGTGGATGAGGAATGGCATGTGCTGTTTGAAATCCGTGCTTCAACGATGAGAACGCAGCCTGGGGATGTTTGTTTTCCGGGCGGCCGAATTGATCCCGAAGACAAATCACCTCTTTTCGCAGCCTTGCGAGAGACGCATGAGGAGCTTGGCGTAAGCCCTGATCGGGTGGAAGTGTTGGGTTCGTTAAGTCCGTACATCGCATCCCCATCATTTGTCGTTTATCCATTCGTCGGCATTGTGAATTATAAGGAAATCGTTCGTTCCTATAATCAAGACGAAGTCGCAGAAGTATTCACTGTGCCCTTAAAGTGGCTGTTAGGACACGAACCCTATATGCATAAAGTTCATATGAGCCTCTCTCCAACACCGGACTTCCCATATGATAAAATCCAAAATGGCACCAACTATAAGTGGCGAGCCCGTTCGATCGAAGAGTGGTTTTTTGAATATGAAAACTATACGATATGGGGGATGACAGCAAGGATTTTAAAGCATTTTATCGGAGTGATTCGTGCGTAAGGAAAGAGACATTCGGATGAATAAAGACGAGTGCCCTGAATTGAAATCGAGAAGGTAATCGGTCAATCATAAGTTAGCGAATGAACTATAGTGACTGAAATGAAGATGCTGGGTAAATACACAGTCGACTCATGCGTTTCCTTTTGGCAGAGGACTGGGTGAGGAAATTAGGTAGGATCGATTTCAAGAAGGAAAGGGAGTCCTGAAAATTCATTATGAAAGGAGGGGGAGACATGCAATATTCAAAGTCGAAAATGGAACAGCTTGTGAAAAACAACGCAGAATTGACGAAACGGCTCAAGCAAATTATGAAGGAGCATGAATTGGAAAAGAGCTTTGCATTGAAGGCGTTATATCACGCCGAAGTGAAAGAAAGCGGCAGGTTCATGAAAGATTATCAAGAGTTGTGAAGGATTCGGAAATTCGGGGAATCTGGAAAAGCATTAACACCCGTTGATTTGCGTTCCAGCAGGACGCTTTCCTGGGGGCGTGCGGTGAGCCTCCTCGGTCCGCTTCGCTCTCCTGCGGGGTCTCACCTGTCACGCTAATCCCCAAGGAGTCGCCGGCTTCCACTCCAATCAACTAAGAATCCGCCTCCTTATTTCTGTTTAATCAGAACAGTTGTCGAACAAATATTTAAGGCGCAAATCCATAAAAAAGTAAAATAAATAGGAAGGATGATACATACATAGCGCCTAATAGCACAACGATCCATAACAGTGACATAGCAATTTTAGCTCGAAGACTATTGAATGATTTGAGCGTAAATGTTATTAATTTGTATGCAATTAAAATAAAGAGCGGGATTAAATACAAATATCGGAATAGATTTACATAGGAAAACAGCTTTTCAAACCCGCCAACTGCTGGATGATCATACAACTGATACGTTGATATAATATGATGAAGACCGCTCAGAAAAACGATTGAGAGCAATGAAAAATAGATAAGAAAGGCATATTTGACACTTTTCCTATCTTGTTTTAGTAATACATATAGTAGCCCTATAAAGATGAGCAAAATAATTGTTTTAAACATCTGCCTCATACTCCTTCCTATCGGTTGCCAATTTTCCCTATCCTATCTCGCTTTTTCGCTTTTTCCATATATCCATTAAAACCCGGCCATCACTTTTGTATCCAGTAAAATACGTTACAGGAACGAGCGCGGAAAGTATTAATATACTTGTAAAGCCGAAAAAATAGCCATCGAGGAAATGGTGATGTTTCGTATTAACTTTAATTAAAATTAAGAGGAATATCGAAATCAAATTGAAAATGACGCCGCCTAAAGCGATCAATGATAATTTGATTTTTTCGTTTTGATTTACATTACTATCCCCTCTACACATGCCCATAATGAAAAATTGTTTGTTCACTTGTACAAGACCGATAGAAAATAGAGGATCCCCTATACCAATTTCCAATTTATGTACCTTTCCACCAAACAGCTTAATAAAGAAGGCATGCCCGCTTTCATGGATCAGAACACTTAAAGGTTGGAAAATAAAAATCGCAACGCCATATCCTACGATCGTTTCGAACAATCGAAACACCCCTTTCACTATTTACAGTGTTCCCGATAAGGAAATGAAAGTCTTTGATTGTATAATTCTGCTTGCTCCGCTTAACCCTTTATATTTTCACTTTGTAAGAAATCCTATTTTTATATTTGAAAATACCTCGATCTATCGAGGTAATTAGAAAGCTAAGTATAATAAATACAAATGTAAAACCTATAATAAATAGAACGACATTTCCATAACTTCCAACTCCGACAGGGATATGCTCATTCGGATTCAGAAAAAAATATGGGTAAAAGCCATCATACAGTCCTCTCATTAAAGAAGTAAGGCAATAAAGAACTGGGAAAATTAACGAATACAAGATAGAAGTATAATTTTGCCACTTTTTCTCTTCAAAAATAATCCAATTTAATAGGACGAGTATTGGAATTAAGTAGTGTAGTGTGAAGTTTGTAATGACTCTAATTCCGCTATATTCCCCGCCGCTTGATAGGAGGAAGTGATAAGATAACAAAACGACCATCATATATAGAAGTGAAGCATGTTTCAATAAATTCAACAGACGGCTTTCTTTATTCTTTAGCAAAAGAATAAAGGTACTTACTGTAAATAGTAAAGCTACAATTATGTTGGAATGAATCGTGAACTTCGTAATCGATACAATCGGGTCGGGAGAGAAGAGTATATGTAAAGGTACACTAACTAATCCTGTTGCAGCAATGAAAGCATGAAACAGAGTTTTCGTATTTATAAATTTTTTATTGGACAATACGTTATACATAATTCATCTCTCCATAGAAGTGAAATTTTATGTACAAATCCTTCACAGCTCTATCCTCGTATAAAGTATCATTAATTGTATTACGTTTTATCGTATGAAAGGTTTCAATTGTATTCTGAAAAGTGGAGTAACAACTGTACGAGCAATTGTTTATGAATCACAATATGTTCAATAAATTGGCGTCTTCGGAATATGTAATGGAATATTGGATTATTCAAACCGAAACTAAATTCAATTTTTTTAAAAAAAGAACTTGAAAAACATTTTATATCGAATTACCTTATCTAAGAAAGGAGGATTAAAATATGAAATTAACTATTGAAGAATTACCTAAATCAAGGGTTGCTTATTTCCGAAATGTTGGGGAGTATGGTGAAAAGGAAAATAAGGAATTAATGGAGAGTTTTAAGAAGTGGTTAAAATCGAATGGTGTATTTGATCATTCTACAATTTTAGGTATCCCGCAAGATAACCCAGAGATTACTCCTAAAGAAGAATGTCGTTATGATGTATGCGTTGTTATAAATAATGATTGTAATGTGGAAAAACCAGCTCATGTTGGTGAGTTTTCTGGTGGGAAGTATGCTGTTTTCTTACTTGACCATACAAAAGAGGCAGTGAGTGAATTTTGGGGCAATATTTTTTCAGAGATCGAAAGAAACAATCTTTCAATAAGAGAACAACCAATTATCGAAAGATATACTTCACAAATGATTCATAATCATTTGTGTGAAATATTAGTTCCTATACAGTAACGAGCAGGGCTATTTCCCACCTTCTGTCTAAAGGATGCACAACATGACAGGTCCACTATGTTTTCCAGATCTAACTTTAAATGAAGCACTACAAGAAAATGACACCGATATATGTGTAGAGTGTTAAGCAATCGAGCCACCTGAACGTTGTTTTACAAAACATAATCAAGAAAGCAACCAACTATGGATTTGCCCATTCGTTTAAAGCGAGTAGCAATTGAGCTGCAGACGAACAATTGTGCATTACAGTCAACTTTTGTGTTGGCTTTAATACTATTAAGTTGGAGAAGGGTGATAGATAAGCCCTTTTCCACCTTAAAATCCGATACCTCAATTAGCAAGGCAGTTTACCCCCTTTCACGGTATTTCTTCAATGTTCGTCGCTCTGGAATAAATGATGCAACAGTCGGTCGCGATCATCGAAAAACTGTTTCATAATGGCATAATGCTCTGTCTCTTCCAAAGTTGTTTCCTGCATCCCGTCTTCGGTAATTAGAATGATTTTTGAGAGCGGGTGGGCCATGATGATCGGTGAATGGGTTGAAATGATGAACTGAGATCCTTCTGTGACGAGTTCGTTAATCCGAGATAGCAATGAGATTTGCCGGAGCGGAGACAGTGCGGCTTCAGGTTCATCCAAAATGTATAACCCATTTCCTCTGAACCGTTCGCGGAATACAGCGAAAAAAGATTCGCCATGCGATTGTTCGTGAAGGGACACGCCCCCAAAAGCATCTATGACCCGCCGACCGTAGCCGGGCTCTTCGTCAAGCTGCTCGATATTCGTTGCCACATTGTAAAATGTCTCCGCCCGGAAGAAAAAATGATCCCGCGCCCGTTCTGCCCCTTTCACAAGTCGGATATAATCGTCCAATATTGAGTGGGAATCAAAATTTGAGAAATTGAAATTCAAGGTTCCACCTTCCGGATTAAACCCATATGCGATGGCAATCGCTTCAAGCAATGTCGACTTGCCCATTCCGTTTTCACCAATCACATATGTGATATTCGGATGAAATTCCAATTCATGCATATTTTGAATGAAGGGAAGAGTAAACGGAAATACGCCATGCGGCAGCTGTTCTTGCTTTAGTCGTATGGCTCGTATGTATTGGGAGTTTGTATTTAAAAGTGTCAATGGAATCACTCCTAAAATATTACGTTTTTTACTTCTTCGTATAGTTAATGTACGGTTTGCAGCTATTTAGGTTCCCTAATTAATTGCTAACAAAAGAAAAAGGCAAAGTGTCGATGAAAACACTTTACCTTTTTTAAGACGAAATGAATTAGTCTTCAACTTCCTGTAGAGCGTTCAGTGCAATTTCAGCAGCCTTTGAGATGAGCGCATCGTCATATTCTGCATCTTCCGTGTCATGTCGAGACAAAATCGCAATGACAATTGGTTCCCTGTCAGGCGGCCATACAACGGCAATGTCATTCCTTGTTCCATATGCTCCGGCTCCGCTCTTGTCACCGACTTCCCAGCCTTCAGGTGCGCCTGCACGAATGAGTGAATCTCCCGTAGCATTGCCTTTTAGCCAATCCGTGAACAATTCCCGTTTCTCTTCGGTTAGCAAGTCGCTTACTGCGAACGCTTGAAGACTGTTGGCAAGGGCTTTCGGTGTGCTCGTGTCACGAGTATCTTCCGGAGTGAAGTTATTTAGATCCGGTTCTAAGCGATCTGCCTCCGTCATTTTATCTCCGATTTCTCTCAAGGCTTGTTCAAATCCTTCAGGGCCTCCTATTGCTTCAAATAAAAGGTTTCCCGCGGTGTTATCACTGAACCGCACCGCAGCCTCACTTATTTCCAAAAGCGTCATCCCTGTGTCGACATATTTCTCTGTAACCGGAGAATACGTCACTAAATCCTCCTCATTGAAAGGTATCACTTCCTGAAGCTTTTCCAAAGAGTTTTGCTGCAGCAAGATCGCTGCGGCTAAAGCTTTGTAAGTAGAGGCAAAAGCGAAACGCTCTTCTGGTTTATATTCAATTGTTTCATTCGAGCCAGTGTCAATTGCATAAACTCCGATTCGAGCGTCAAACTCCTTCTCGAGTTGGCTAAACTTTTCATCTGTATTCACGGTTTGTCCTACTTCTTTCTCCTCTTTGGACGAATCACTAGTCGGCTTGTCTTTATTTGCGCAAGCAGTAAGTGTAAGCGCTGCTACGAGTAACATAAGTAATGTGAAATGCTGTATGCTGAATTTTTTGCTGTATGTCTTGATCACATTCATTCCCTCTTTCTCTTGTTGATCTATTGATTATCAATTTCAAAGTACAGGTGCAGCTAACCTACAAGTTCCCTCCTTTCGCCAGTTGACTACAACTGTAGTCTGATATTACAATTGTAATCAATGAATGTCAATCTTTAAAACAAAAATAATTTCTCACTCATGTAGATAGGGAAAGATTATAAAACTCAGTACAATTGATTGATGAATTGATAAAACAATATTGAAGTGTTAAACTTCGAATACTAATAAATAGAGTCAATTCTATGTAAAAAATCATAGGAAACGTCGTTGAATTTTCTAAATAGAGGAATGTAAAGTCCACCGTGATACTTCAGAAAACGGAGGTTAAGGAGTATGGCTCTCACCAATATTATTGCAGGTTTTGTTGTATCGACTATTACGATCACTGTCATTTTGATTTGCAGGAAATTATTCTCTAAGCAGCTTTCAGCAAAATGGCAATACAATTTATGGTTTTTATTATTCATCGCCTTGACGCTTCCATTTATACCGAAGCAGTTATTTCATATTGAAAATCAATTTCATTTTCATCAAAGCAATAAAAGCGGTGACGCCTCTATGAGCACTGCAACAGGTAATCATTCAATTAGCGCAAACGATATGCAAGATTTTATAATACCTGTCAATCATTTAAATCTGAAATTTTTAAATGTCGGTGTAGCAAGTGTTTGGATTGCAGGAATGGTCGTTGTGGCTCTCCTATTCCTTCATGCGGCAGTGAAATTAAGGAAAATCCAAAGGACGACAACCGTCTTGAGCAATAAGGACCTTCTCCAATTATTCGAGCGATGCAAGCGCCATTTGCATATTTCAAAACCTTTAATTGTAGGGGAATCATCACTTGTCAAATCTCCAATGACATTCGGTCTATTGAGGACATATGTTGTGCTCCCTGTACATCTGGACGAACGGATGTCTATGAAAGATATTGAATACATTTTTATGCATGAGTTGCATCACTATAAATACAAAGATATCGTGACAAATTACGTCATGGTCATTTTCCAAATTTTATATTGGTTTCATCCTCTCGTATGGATTGCATTTCAGAAAATGAGATTAGACCGTGAAATAGCTTGTGATATAGCTGTTTTGAACTCATTAGATGAGCAATGTCACGCAGAGTATGGAAATGCAATTATTAATTTTGCAGTCATATCTTCACAATCAAAAGATTTTGCTTTGGCTAATCAATTTAATGGACCAAAGAAGCAAATGAAAAAACGGATTGAAAAAATTGCCTCTTTTACAACGGAGTCGAAATGGATGAAACTGAAGAGTATTACAATCTTTACACTAATAGGGGTATTGGTTGCAAGTCAGATTCCGTTTATTTCTGCAATGGCAACTACTGAAGATCATTACAATTTTACTAGTAAAAACACGGTATATGAAGATTTAAGCGCTTATTTTGATGAGTTTGATGGAAGCTTTGTATTTTACGATATGCAAGCTGATCAATATCGAATTTATAATGAGGATAAAAGCACGCTACGAGTTTCTCCAGATTCTACTTACAAGATCTATAGCGCCTTAATAGGATTGGAGTCAGATGTCATTACGAGTGACCATTCAACAATGAAGTGGAATGGAAAGAACTATCCTTATGAATCTTGGAATAGGGATCAAAACTTATCATCTGCAATGCGTCATTCAGTATCTTGGTATTTCCAGGAATTAAGCGAAAGAATCCCGCGTGAAACGATCCAAGCTTACTTACAACAGATGGATTACGGAAATAAGGATCTTTCCGGTGGGTCGGACTTTTGGCTGGAATCTTCATTGAAAATTTCTCCAGTTGAGCAAGTACAATTGCTAGTGGCGTTTTTTACAAATCAATTTGGTTTCGGGGACAGCAATATCCAAACCGTTAAAAATTCCCTTATAGTAGAGGAAGATGATGGCTACCGCCTTTCCGGTAAGACAGGCACGGGTAATGTGAATGGCAAAAATAGTAACGGTTGGTTCATTGGATATGTGGAGGATAGGGACAATACGTATTTCTTTGCAACAACTATACAAAATGACGATAATAGTTTAGGAAGCAAGGCAGCGGAAATTACGTTATCCATTTTGAAAGATAAAGGAATTTATTAAGGTTACAATGAAGCGGTTTGAACGTCAGCCGACAGAAGGAGGGGTATAAAGTTGACGAAGGAGATCCCGAATATTTCAGAATCAGAATGGGAAGTAATGAATGTTCTGTGGGACAAGGCTCCGATAACGGCCAATGACGTTATTACCTCTTTGCAGGAGCGGACCGATTGGAAGCCGAAAACTGTACGCACCCTTTTGGATCGTCTCGTTCACAAAAAAGTGATTGGTGTCAATAAAGATCAAAGGGTCTATACTTTTTTTCCGCTTTATTCGCAAGATGAATGTCAACGCGCCGAGGCACGTTCTTTTGTTAAACGAATTTACGGCGGAACGTTAAAATCGATGTTAGTTCAGTTTGTAGAGGATGATTCCTTGTCAGAAGAAGAGATTCAAGAATTGCGTTCCATTTTGAATGAAAAGCCTAACAAAAAGTGAAGTTGTCGACACAGTAAAAGATTAGGACAGGGTGATTATAAAGGTGAGTAATAGAAGGAGAGCAAAGAGTACGGACCAGCTTTTTGTAAGGCCATTACAATCCCATTGTAATTTGAGAACGGTTGCTCTAATCTTTTGCATCGTGTTGGTTATAACTTTTTTGTTGATAATTTGAAAGCTTGCTTGATGTACATCCTTGTTGGATAATAGGTCTTAAGTAATTCGCAAATCTATCGGATTTGGTAGGAGGCATGTATCGGTGTCAAACAGCGTTGATGATTATATACAGCAAGGATTGTATGGCCATAAGGAAACAAAGCGATCGGAACGTAAAAAATTTCTCGGAACCATTCGTGAACGCATTGTAATCGCGCTTACCCAAGAACAAGTGCGGGAACGAGGTATTTATAAACAAGTCGAGGAAGCAATCATAGAACACCGTACAGCCCGTCTATATTTAAACGGAAATATAAACTATGCCGTCCTGTCAAAGTATACAAAGATTGCATCCGAATATAATGCCAAATATACAATCGTCACAAATGTTGAGCATAATTCTGAAATTGGACTTGTCGTAGCTTATGACTACGCAATTGATAAAGAAGAGATTTATGTCGAACAAGAAACGCCTATTGATAGAACAGAAGAAGATAGAAGAAAAGGACTCGCCACCGTCTTCGCCAAATTTTTCAAAGTGTATTAAGTTGCTTTTACTGTAAACAGGATAGCGAGTCGATCGTATTGCTTTACCCGTCATCGCCACTATCTTTTTACACAACAATAGAGCAGGCTTCTTGTTGGTAAAATATATTCATTCAAATTGAGCCATTTGAACGACTACACATATGAAATAATAAGAACTTATTGACCCGGAATCTGTCGGAAAGATTCCGGGTTTAATTGATGATTAACATACCCACAACAGTCATTTGGAATCTATGTCTGTTTTGATTATTGTGATAGAATGAAAGGGCAACTGCATAGGGTGGTCGGTCGTCATTCTTCTTTTCCTTTTACGGAAAGGAGGTGATGCCGATGGAGCTTTTTCTTGAATTCCTGAGAGAAGTTTTGAAAGGAATCGTGCGTGGTGCGACGGCGCATATATTCCAGAAAGAATTTTTAGGAGACAAGAAAACCACCCTGTGCCGTAGGAAGCAAAAGGGTGGTTTTCGAAAGAAATGATGTGTAATTGACAACCACCACCTTAACGGTAGCAGTTGTAGAGAGAGGTGTTGACGCACTTCTCTCTTATAGTTATGTTCATTATAGCGAATGCGATACTTATATTCAAGTGAATCCATATACTGATGGCAGCAAACTTGATTGCGTAAAGCATTAAAACAGTAGCGTTATCGTTCAAAGATGCAGATGTTTTATTATAAATATGTATCCATTAATTAGCTTTTTTTAGCGAGAAGATAATTGATTTATCGAGTTTCCTTTTAAAACTGAACACCATAAAGAAAGGCCGAATCTTCGCCAAATACTTTGCAGAACGTGCGATATAAAATGAACCGAGCTGTTTGATCTTTCCTAAAAAGTATTAATCGAGTGAAAAGGATGTTTATTATAAAAAATAATAAGCATTCTTTTTTATGTCGGTTTGCTCAACAAGTAGGGGCGATTTTTAACGATTCTCAACAAAGGTCCTCCTCGGATGTAAACCATCCTCTTAGCTATTATATGAAAAACATAAGTAAAACTAACTTTATTAATATTTTTCATATAAAAATCCCCATGATAACATGTTTAGAAAGGGAGGTGCAGGCTATTTTGAAGCTGAAAGTGATAGGTATAAGTTTCTTTGTAGTAGGTATGCTTGCGGCATGTAGCATGACTCCAGACATCGAGGAAAGTTCACCTGTACACGAAGAAGGGGAGGGAACGAATATGGATCAACAGCTCATTTCTGCAGCTGCAGAAGGAGATACAACCACCGTTTTAAAATTGTTAGAAGGCGGAGCCGATATTAATGCGACAAATCATCAAGGCGATACAGCGGTAATGGCTGCGACGCAAAAAAACAAGGTTGATACAGTTAAGGCACTTATTGAACAAGGCGCAGACATCAACATCCGCAATAACAATATGGACAATGTACTTTTATATGCAGGAGCGGAAGGCTTGCTGGAAATTGTGAAGCTTGCCGTTCAAGCCGGTGCTGATACAACCATAACAAATCGTTTTGGGGGAACGGCGCTCATTCCGGCTTCAGATCGAGGACATGTAGATATTGTGGAGGAGCTTTTAACGAACTCTGACACGGACGTGAATCACCTGAATAACTTGCATTGGACGGCATTATTGGAAGCGGTCATTTTAGGGGATGGCAAGGAAAACTATCAACAAATCGTGCAATTATTAGTAGACCACGGTGCTGATGTTCATATTACGGATCGGGATGGGGTTACCCCTTTACAACATGCGGAAAGACGTGGATTTACAGAAATTGAACGTATTTTGAAAGAAGCAGGTGCATAATCGACAATTCTGAACATGATTGAGGGGGGATCAAACGGGAATGGATGAAGCAAGCGTTTAGATGCATGGGACAAATCTGCTGTCGGGGCAGTAGCCAAAGTGAAGCAAAAGCTTGAGGAAGATGAGGTGGCAGTGTTAATAAAAGGGCTGAATTCCTCAAGTGAACAATTATACGAAAAGCTACTTTGAGGGAGGGAATGAACATGAAAATTGCTGTCGCGATTGATGGATCCGAAAATGCGCTGCGTGCCGCAAAACATGCAATTACGCTTGCCCAACACTTCCCGGGAACGCAATTGGATATCATCTATGTAGCGGATTACGATAAAGCGAAAGACGAGCGGCTTTTATCACAAAGCGAGGAAAGCCTTTTGCTGAAACGAAAGCAAAAAATCGATCCCGTTTTGGAATTGGCACAAGATGCTAACGTACGAGCAAAAATGACGCTCTTGAAAGGGAACCCGTGCCAAGAAATCATAAAGTACGTGAACTCCGAGGCAATGGACCAGCTCGTCATCGGCAGTCGGGGGTTGAACGCGTTCCAAGAAATGGTGCTTGGAAGCGTCAGCCATAAAGTGATGAAGCATGTAAACTGCCCTGTAACCGTTGTGAAATGAAAAATGTGCCTGTCTCGAACACTCTTCAGTAGCAGGCACATTATTTTATGGATGAATGTCTGTCTGGCAGATGAATGAAAATAAGATAGCCAGCAGGAAACGGAAAGGTGGCCTTTCACTTATTTCACCTTCATTTACCGTCGTTCTATTTCGTAGAATAGAGATGTATGGACTGAGGGGAGGTGTGTAAATTGGCAAATTTCTTCATGCATCTGTGCAGGCTGTTTTTGGGCATTGTTTTTTTAGGAGGTGGAACAAATGGTTATTTTTTCATCTTCGGTTTGGAGCCGTTTATCGCAATGAGCCCCGACGCAATAGTGTTATTTGAATTTAAATATCTTTTAGTCGTAGTCAAATCATTGGAAGTTATAGGTGGCATTCTGTTGCTTTCAAACCGATTCGTTCCGTTGGCCATTTCAATTCTATCTCCGATTGTCGTTAATATTTTATTACTTCACGTGTTCCTCGATCATTCCTTACTGTTGCTTGCTATGTTACTCGCCATTGCCCTTGGCTATTTATTGTTTTTCTATCGAAAAAACTTCATGGGGTTATTGGAGAGAAAATACGATCCATTATAGGAAGCTCCCCTGCAAAATAGAATCAATGGAAATGTTATGGAGTGTGTAGATATCAATTGTGATTCGGGAAAGTTGCCGACAATAAAGTGATACTTGTCTCGATTTAAGACTGTATATCGATGGAGCGGACAGTGCACAATGGTTTCAACGTATAGATTTACTACCGCCTTGTCCTAAAAGCACTTAGCACCCATCCCGATGGGTGCCTGTCCAACAGCACATCAATTGAATAAAAATTGAGGAGCCAACTGTTTGAACAAATGGTAGGCTTCTTTTTGTTTATTAAGAGATAGTTCTACGATTATGGGATTGATCATGATTGATGGGGGAGCTATCGAGTTGTTTGGAGAGACCGGCATGAAAGGACTGCAGCATGCAAGAAGAAAAATAGGGCAGTCCATTGAGACACCAGCACTTTATCCAGAATTGAACGCCTGCCAGAACTTGCGTGTCCAAGCGGCAAACGGGGGTGTCGGTGAACGGGAGATCGATGAGTTGCTTCGTTTAATGAACTTGAGTCATACAGGCAAGAAGAAAGTGAAGAATTTCTCATTAGGAATGCGTCAACGGTTAGCGATTGCTTCGACTCTGATTACAAACCCTGAGTTCTTAATTTTAGATGAGCCGACGAACGGACTGGATCCTTCCGGTATTGTTGAAATGCGGGAAATTATACAACGGCTTGTGACAGAGCGCGGGATTACGGTCTTACTGTCAAGTCACCTGCTGGATGAACTTTCACAAATTGCGACTCATTACGGCATTTTACATGATGGAAAAGTTATTAATGAGCTTTCAAGGGAAGAGTTGGCGCGTAAAACTCGCCAATTCATTGAACTCGAAACGACTGAAGCTGAGCAAGCAGTCGTCATACTCGATCGGTTGGGCATTCAAGACTATGAAGTGATTACGGGAACTGAAATCAATATTTATGAACGGTTAGATGATGTGGCATTAATCAATCGCAATTTGGTGCTGTCGGATGTAAACGTATTACGGATTGGCACATCCAGACAAAAATCAGAAGATTATTTCTTGCAATTAACGGGAGGGAACCCACATGCTTAATTTGTTAGCAGCTGAAAACATCAAATTATTCCGCAGTAAAAAAATATGGATTAGTTTAAGTATTTTATTTCTGCTTCCTATCCTGCAAGTCGCCAATAGTATGATTAACGTAAAATACGGGAATGAGCTCGTCCAAGCAAAAGATATCGTTGTCAATGGCGCTACCGGAATTTTAATGATTGATAAAAACGGATTTTACTCGTCATCGGCGCTTTTATTAGTTTTTTTATTGGCGAAGAATTTCAATATGGCACGATACGGAATACGTTGTCCATAGGTCGGAGCCGCACGCATTATTATTTATCGAAATTGCGGTGAGGCATAGCAATGCTGTTTTGTGTATTTCTACCAGGATACTTGCTGATTATTGGCTTTTTCACGATTCTTTTCTTCACCATATTAATTTCCACAATTCGATCTTACAGAGCATACCAACAGATACAAATGTAGAAACTAGGGGGAAACCTCTTCAAACCTAGTTCAGCCTCTTTGCTAAATGTAAAATAGAGACTTTGTATTTAGGAGTTAATTCAATTAAGCCAACAGCCATTCAATACAACTAGAGCGTCTCATCCAATTTCTGAATCTTTGAGTTGGAAATTAAATAAACATTTCCAAGAATGTCGATTTTATCTCCTTTTACACGTACAGCGCAATCTTTGTTCGACGCATAAATATTTATTTCTTCCGATAGGGGAGATAGTTCGCGTTGAACAAGGTCCATATTATTTTCAAGATCAAAATGAGACAGGACGGAAAAATTGTCAAGACCGATTCCGTCGTAAACAGAGCTCATTTCAACGTCATCTCCAAAGTTTTTCGAGCATAACCATTTCGCAGACATGTTGATTGCACCAGCGCTTGCTCCCATCACAACAGCGCTGCTTTTTTTTATTGAATCCGATAATTCATATTCCTTCAAAAAACGATTTAGATTAAGAATACTGCCACCCAACAAGAAAATGCCGGAAGCGTTTTGAAGTATCGTTTGGGCATCTTCCTTCTGTACGCGGTAATTAATTAAATGATATTCATCAAACGTAATGCCAGCCTGATCGAGCCATGAGCGTTCAGTAGCACCATCATCTTCAAAAACAGACGGATTTGAGCTAATCATAACAAGCGATTTTCTATCAGCTATATCCTCCTGTAACACCCTAGCCAAATTCTCTGGGAAAAAATTATTAAACCAACCTAAATAATAGTGAGTTTTCATAAGTACCCCCTGTAGTAAAGTGGATAAATAATATTTATTCCTTGCGTTACTCATTCGGTCTTCTTGTCACCAATCAAATACTTTCATTTTATTACTCACAATGCACTCCCAAGTTCTGTAAGGATTACGCTGCTAATTGAAATAGTAATTCTTACGAAGTTGTTTTATCTATTGGTGACACTTCCATCGTTCCTTGTCACTTCTGTATACATTAAAAAATATGGCACAAATAAAAACCGGTTAGAATTAGGCACCATTTGCTTATTTATTATCTCCTCAATCGTTTCATTTGTATAGACCCATCCATCTGTAGGTTCAGTATCCGTATACACTGAAATTGGCAAAGGAAGTAGAAGAAACCGTATACCTTAATACACCGAACGATCATGTCTCTAGTCTCATAGACCGAATTGATAGTCCGCGGAATGTACGCATCATTGATCATATTGATGAACGCATACCGATGAACATCGGGGCCGCTAATAAAACGATGATAGCAGATGCGCCTCCTCATAATACGGATGCCTTGCTGCAACGGCTAATTCCGGAAGGCACCATTAGCATTTATATTTGAAATTTCTCACGTGTGCGCACCAATTGGCGAACGCTGATCTCCATTCTGGTGTTTCAAAGAATTGCTCAACCGTTTGCGTTTCGGAATGCATACGATGAATCGATTAAGTGGGGCAATGCCTCCTGCCCAAATACCGTTATTCGCGTCGTTATCTTCTTCTCTTACTAATAAAAGGGGGAGTCCAAATTGATAAGCCATGGAAGGTTCGACTTGTGAATAGACCGACCCTTGCCAGACTGGCGTAAATGTTGCAGGGAGAACCTGTATTCGTCTCGATCGTACGAACTTTGAAGCGACGAAGGTTTAGCGCCAACATGCCCAAAGCTCGATGAAACTAATCGGCGAATATCAGTTAAGATGGCTTCGGGGTAACTTTCACTTAACGGTAATGTACGCGGAAAGAACAAAGCATCCTCGATCTCTTCAATTTAACGGTTTAGAAATTTTTGTTGGTAGCCATTTAAGTGAGTTGTCGTACTTAGAAAGACCGGGATACGATAGGCGCGATCGATACACTCTTGATGTGCTGATTGTAGACTTGTGTGATTTATACGTAACTCGTTATATCCATCGCGATTCATTTTATCACCTACTTTCTCAAACAGCATATGGAGTAGAAATAAAAGTACTTGGACAGTATGACAAAGTGTGCATCAATCAAAAAACTTGAAAGTCAAAAAAGGTCAGAGTATAATAAAGTCATAAGTCAAAGATAGTCAATGTCAAATAACATAAATGATTAATACGATAAGGAGGAAATGCTTTATGAAATGTCAACATTGCGGTATAAACGAAGCGACAATGAGCTTACGGCTTCAAATGAATCATCAACGGTTGCAAATGAATTTGTGCCATACTTGTTTTCAAGAGATTCAAGGTCAAATGAAGATGCCGTCATTTGGCAATGATGCCAATCAATTTTTCCAAGCGAACGGCAATCCTCAAGCATATACACAAGTTAGAGAAGTTGATGGAAATCAAGGAAACGGCTTGTTAGACCAACTTGGCAAAAATCTTTCGAATGACGCCAAGGAAGGGCGAATTGACCCAGTCATCGGCCGCGATCAAGAAGTGAAACGCGTTATTGAAACATTAAATAGAAGAAACAAAAACAACCCGGTACTCATCGGGGAACCAGGTGTCGGTAAAACAGCAATTGCAGAAGGATTAGCTTTGAAAATCCATGAAGGCGATGTCCCTGCAAAACTATTGAACAAACAAGTTTATGTATTGGACGTCGCTTCACTCGTTACGAACACCGGCATTCGCGGTCAATTTGAAGAGCGCATGAAGCAGTTAATTGAAGAAATCGAAAACCGGAAAGAGGTTATCGTGTTCATCGATGAAATTCACCTTCTCGTTGGTGCAGGTTCGGCGGAAGGTTCCAAAATGGATGCCGGAAATATGTTGAAACCAGCATTGGCACGTGGCAGCATGCAACTGATCGGTGCAACGACGTTAAAAGAGTACCGTCAAATCGAGAAAGACGCTGCACTCGAACGCCGATTCCAGCCGATCATTGTCAAAGAGCCTTCTGCGGAGGACGCGATCACCATCTTACACGGCATTAAAGACCGTTACGAAGCTTTCCATGAAGTACGTTATTCGGATGAAGCGATCCGGGCATTCGTCACATTGTCACAGCGCTACATCCAAGACCGGTTTTTGCCGGATAAGGCAATTGATTTGATGGATGAAGTGGGAGCACGTTTGAATTTGAAACAGTCTTCAGCAGATGCGGATTCAATCGGCAAGAGATTGGAACAAATCGTTCAACAAAAAGAACAGGCTGCAGAAATGGAAGACTATGAAAAGGCTGCAACATTGCGCCAGGAAGAAATTCAATTGCGACAACAACTACAAAATGCGAAACAAGGCGGGGCTTCAATGTATGAAGTGACCGTTGAAGACATCGAAGCGATCGTCGAAGAGAAAACAGGCATCCCTGTAACGAAACTGCAAGCTTCTGAACAGGCAAAAATGAAAGACCTATCCGACAACCTACGGAAAAAAGTAATTGGACAAGAAGAAGCGGTCGAAAAGATCGCAAAGGCAATCCGACGAAGCCGCGCAGGCTTGAAATCAAAACATCGTCCAATCGGATCGTTCTTATTCGTCGGCCCAACAGGTGTCGGTAAAACGGAAATTACAAAAGTATTGGCGGAAGAATTATTCGGTTCCCGTGACACATTAATCCGTCTCGATATGAGCGAATACATGGAGAAACACGCTGTCTCTAAAATTATCGGCTCACCTCCGGGCTATGTGGGCCACGAAGAAGCAGGCCAATTAACGGAACAAGTTCGCCGCAACCCGTATTCGATTGTATTGCTTGATGAAATCGAAAAGGCGCACCCTGATGTTCAACATATGTTCCTTCAAATTATGGAAGATGGTCGATTGACCGATTCACACGGTCGAACAGTCAGCTTCAAAGACACCGTCATCATTATGACGAGTAACGCCGGAACAGGGGAGAAAAAAGTAAGTGTCGGGTTCAATCAAACGACACATGAATCCGTCTCCATGCTGGAGTCACTTGGAAACTACTTCAAGCCTGAATTCTTGAACCGTTTCGATGCGATTGTCCAGTTCAATGAATTAACTGAAGACAATTTGCTCGACATTGTCGACTTGATGCTCGTTGATTTAGAAGAAGCGATTGAAGAAAATGACATTGAGATTTCTATTTCTGATGAAGCGAAACGCGAATTGGTGAAAATCGGCTACGACAAACGTTTCGGGGCTCGACCACTTCGCAGAGTCATCCAAGACAAAATCGAAGATCCATTAACAGATCTCATTTTGGAAGAAGACCAGATTGAAAAAGTCCATGTCGATGTTGTGGATGAAGAGATTGTTGTACGTAAAGCATGATGGGATTAAAGAACGCCTCCTGAATTTTTTCGGGAGGCGTTTTTTTGTGTAGAAGCGATTGAAACAACTATAAATCCGTGCTCTTGCAAGCTGTTTTTACGAATCGAATGCATAGCTCCATCGTAAAAGCAGATAATAGTGTGAGGTGATTTAATGATGTTAAAGACAAGGACTTATATTGTTTGTTTTTTAATTGTTTTAAGCTTATTTGTTAGCAGTAAGTCCATCCATCCCAAGTCGATTGTGAGTGCGCAAAGCACTGTAGATGTTGAACTTCTGGATATTGAAACAAATGAGATCAGAACAATCGAAGCATATCCCAAAATACAATTGGAAGCTAAGAAAATTATAAAAGAAATTGATACGATTGTTATAAAATTAGATCCATTTCCAGACAAAGGTTATATGCTGAGAATCCCATTGACCCCATCTCTTCAATTGAAAAATGAATGGGTCAATTCGTTGATTGGTGAAGTGTTTATTATTATTCCGGAAGGTGACAAGCCATTTTTACTCATATTTGATGATAAAAACAAGCCTTATTTTTTTCCTTCAAAAGGGAAATTGATTCAATCCTAAAAATGTTGGATGTACCCATTTGAAAGCATTACATCTGCGCCCCAAATATACCTAAATACTGCTCCTGCAATACAAATCCGTTATTTTTCCATCCGAGTGTATTCAACATATAACCTAATCCATCCGCATGATATCTTCCGGCTATTTTTTGATACGCTAGCAGTTCATAGACTCCATTCGAATCAAAATCCACTGGATACAATCCACTTAAAGGATCGACAAAACCGGTGATTGGCGTTTTCAACTTGCCATTCGGATCATATATTTCATTTAAATAGCTTGGATCTCTCGTGGAAATATCAATAATATACCTCTCATTATTTGGTCTGCTAATTACTTCAACTTTATAATGATCTTGATAAGTGACATCGTATTGAAAATGGTTATTATAAACATCCGAATCAAAAAGGATGGTTGCTTTGTTTCCGATAAACGAAACAATATAATAGTTAATAATTCCACCACTGCCGCCTGTAGCCATACCGATTAATATGTCCTCTACGCCATTGCCTGTGAAATCGCCCAAGAACAGAGTCGGATTATAGCCTTCATTGTTATGAAGCGGAAGACTTGTCACTACTCCTGTTCGACCATCCTGAACGTGAAGAACGATATTTCGAATGTACGGACTATCCGGTGTTTTTGTGCCAGTTAGATAGACGTGATCAATTACCCGGTCACCCGTTACATCTCCAGTAGCTGAAGCAACAACTATAGGATTCCCTGCAGCCCGAAAATAAGAGTTATTCATCATATGCCCCTTTTCTTAAAAACTATCGTTATCATCTATATTATGGGGAATTGGGCGAATTGCTACTGGACGGAAAGAGGGCAACGATTTCATGATATAGTAAATGAATGATGGTTTGAGATAACAAATGATAAAGGCGGGCGTTTTCGATTCAGCAGATACAGTTATTGCAAAAGGTCATTGATACAATTGAAGACCGTATTAAGGAAGAGATTAAACCTGAGGACTTGGCAAAGATGGCTGGATATTCTCCTTATCACTTTTACAGGATCTTTCAACAGCATATCGGCTATACGGTGATGGATTATGTCGTGAAACGGAAGCTGCAGTATGCGTTATATGAGTTGGTGAACGGTAAAAAAGTGATTGATATTGCGCTTGAATATGGTTTTGAAACCCATTCAGGCTTTACGAAAGCGTTTAAACGGGTTTTTGGAAGTCCTCCGAGTTTATACCGATTGCATTGTCCGACCTCACTGCCACCGAAGCTAAATTTAGTAAACTTGCACAAAAAAGAAGTAGGCGGCATCGTCATGCAACCGAAAATTGTACAGAAGGAAGGCTTTACGATTGCCGGTAAAACATATGAAAGCAAGTTGGACAATGTGTTTTACACGAGGGATGCCCCAGCATTTTGGGATCAGCGCATCGCGCCGGAAGAGGCAATCGAAACGATGTTGTATGAAAAACTATTCCCGAAAAAGCATGGGGAGTATTGCGTGAACCTGAATGACAGGGAAATGAACCGCACGTTTACTTATTTATTTGCAGTGGATTGTGACCGTGAAGATATTCAACTTCCCGAAGGGCTGACGAAGCTATACATAAAACCGGCAACGTATGCGGTTTTCAAAATTCCCCCAGTCGATGTGGAGCAGTTCGTCCCGTCAATCAAAGGCACGTGGAAATTCATACTGGAGGATTGGCTGCCTCAATCATCGTACGAAGTCGATGAGGTAGGGTATGATTTTGAGTATTACGATGAACTTTGCCATCACTGGTTGCATGAGAAAATCACGATGGAAATTTATGTGCCGATCAAAGAAAAAGACAACATGTAAATTGGTTCATAAGTTATGTTTCAACGCCAAACTAACAATAATCGGCAACAAAAAACGCTCGAAATGAGCGTTTTTTAGTGTCAATGTTATTTAAGCATTAATGAAATAGAATCCGCTTCTTGCGTTACAACTATATCTTGTTGTTCAGTGCTTCCATCTGTATAAGTTACATTTACATTAATAATAATGTCATCACCTATTACTCCATTACCATCATGAGGGATGGCAAGGGTATAGTTGTGTTCTTCCTGTTCATTATAGTTAACTGTGTACGTATTCCCAATTTCCTTTATACCTTCGTATACACCTGAACCGGGCGTACTACCAATGAAATTGATCTTTTCCGATTTTAACCAGTCTCTGTCTACATACTTTTCTAATGTAAATGTAACATCCTCAACAAACTTGCCTTCACTTAAAGTATAAGTAACTGAGTCGATCTGTTCTCCAGTTATTTTGAGCATAACATCTGTAAAAATTAAATTAGCTCCACCACCACTTATATTAACAACACCCATTCTAACTCCTTCTGCTGATTCAATAGTAGCTTTTTCTGATGTAATAGGTGTATTCAGCTGATTCTCATCATCACTTAATGCATAAGCCGTTATTGTAAAATTTGCAACTTGGAGCTCTCCATTCTTATTAAAATATGGAATGCCAATCATAATGGACAGTAGGATTGCCAATGCACTCGTTACCGGAATCCACCTTTTGTAGTTCACTTGAACCGATTTTCTCTTTCTGACCTTTTCTTTTACACGATCTTCCATAGCTTTTGACATTTCAATAGAAGTAACAGCATCTTTAATCTTCTCAAAATCCATATTCATTCTCCTTTCGATATGTTTCACGAAGAAGTTCTCTTCCTCGTTGTAATCGCTTTTTTACTGCTGATGGAGTAATAGTAATTATTTTTGATATTTCACCTACTTTATAGCCCTCGACATAATGAAGTAACAAGACAATCTTATATTTAGTTGGCAATCTCATAAGCTGGTCTAGTAAATCATAATTTGCATCATCCATGGAATATAGTTGTAAATCACTGATATCCATATGTTTACGAAGTATATTGTACCGTCTCTTATTCCTGCTGCGATTCGTGGCAACAGTAATGAACCATGCTTTCTCATGTTCCGCATCGTTGAAAATTGGTGATTTATTGAGATAAGTAATAAAAGTATCTTGTACGACATCCTCTGCATCCTTCTCGTTGCATAGAATGACAAGACATATTCGAAAAAGCATATTGCCATATGTATCAACAATTCGTTCTATATCTTGTTCAGTCGACCAAACCGTTTGTTGCACCCCATCAACCCCTTTCACTTCTAACACACATGAAGAGTCCATTTGGTGACTATTATTTAAAATTATTTTCTGAAGTATTATCTATATTCTTCAAAATTCTTACTAAGCCTTCTTTGACGAATCGATCCCTTTAGTTGAATAAACAAAAAAGGAGACACCAATCCATAAGTGAATTGTGTCTCCAAATAAAGTTGAAAGAACCATTGATTACGTTTTTTCTTTTTTCAAGACGACTGTATATAGATACAAAACGGGCATGATGAAGCAAGCACTTGCAATAATTGCGGTTTTCACCGCGAATCGTGATGCAATCACGCCAATGATTGGACCACCGCCAATTTGACCGATCGCATCGACTTGGCCTTTTACCGAAAAGAAGGTCGCTCGTGTCGAGGAATCAGGGATGATTTTATTGAGCCAAATATCCTCTAATGGGTACATGACTTGCCTTGTCACTTCAATCATGACATAACAGACGAGTAAAGTAGTGACAAGAGCCGAAGACGCGAAGCCGATGAGTGAAATGATAATTAGTGAACTGCCAATGAATAAAGCGATATAAATATGTCTCAAGTTTAAATGGATCGTACTTCGGTTGATAAAGTGAAGCACTGTGAATGAAAGTAGGACGACAATGAATTGAAGTCCGCCCATGAACAAAACTAACTCTTCATTCGATAAGGAAGATAGTGAAGATACGTCAATGAAATGCGTCATCCATAAACGATCAAATCCTTCGCTATACAAACCGATAAACAACGCAATTAAGAGCAGCATTCTCATGACAAAGCTACTTTTAGAATAAACGACGATTTTCTTCATATTCCCCTTCATGCTGTTCCACGCCGTAGCTCTTTCACCTGTCTGTAGCGGTTTGAAATTCTTCTCCGTCATGAAAAAGAGCAGGTAAATGGCGAGACCAAACATGCACATGCCGCCGATAATGATCGGTAAGTTGATCATGAAATAACCTGTCAGGATGCTCAAAGGAATTGCGATGATTTGCCCAAGTTTTCCATACTTTGCTCCTCTTATAAACGCAAGCGACGCCCGTTCCTCTCCGATTTCATCCGCAATCCAAGCTTGCTGGGCGCCGCTTGTAAATGTATAACCGATTCCCCAAGCGATTTGCGAGAAGATGACAGCGGCGAACAAAGGGAATATTCCTTCCGCCATAAATCCGATTCCCATTAAGAAGTAGCCGATGATAAGTGAAAGCTTTCGGCTTTTGACGTCTGCCACTACGCCGGTCGGGATTTCAAACAGGAATACGGTCAGCTCCAAAACGGTCCCGACCAACACAAGCTGGAGTGGATCAAGCTTTACAACTTGCACGTGGTATAGCAAGTTCACCGTAAAGATAAAAGTGAAAAAAAGTTGTGATAAAAAGCATATGAACAAATAAACGACATACGGATCTTTCCATTTGAATGTCCTCATAATGTTTCCCCCTCCACTCGATTATAGGAAAAGGGAGAATTGCCAACTTGTCCAAATTTGCGATTTTATATTTTGAGGGTCTGCCCGTTAAATTCCTTGTTACATATGTAGTGCACACGCAAAGAATACTGTTGACAATGTTCGAATGTTCAATAAACAATAGAGTAGACTTGAAGACGGCATATAGTGGATGGAATGACAAAGAGTTAGATTTACATGCACAAAAAAGATGAGAAGAAAGGCGGAAAACGCTATGATATTGTGGTTTCGGCATTTACCACAGCCAACGCTTGATTTGTCAGAATGGAAACCTTTCATTCAACATACGTGGTTTCGAAAGCAATATATGAAGTTTGTTTACTTATTAATGGCTGCTTTTTTTCTTGTACCCTATTGGATTTTCGAAGGAAGCTTCGAACCCCTGTCAAAGTTTCCACTTCTTCTCATCATTGTTTTTGTTTTCGTTATACACGAGGCCCTTCATATGGTTGTCATCAACAAGAAAGGCGATATGAGCTTAACGTTCAGAGGAATTTATTTTTGGATCCATACAAATGCAGTTCTTTCGAAAAAGAGATTTTGGATCTTTATGAGCTTGCCTTTTATCGGATTAACATGTATTCCGGCGATTGCTTCGTTCTTTGTAACAGGTGATCTTAAAGCACTCTTTTTATTTATTAGTTGGTTCAACTTAATCATCTCTGCCTCCGATGTTGTGAACTCGTTTTTGATTTTAATAAAACCAAAGCACTCAATATTTTGCAGAGGGTATTATCGAGTAAAGTCATAACTTTGCGGATCGAAATGGGCCTAGCCAATTGATTGTGTTGCGACTGCTACATTGCGTTGCGCGAGAGCTACGTTGTGATGCGAAGGCTTTACGTTGCGTTGCGAAGGCTTTACATTGCGATACGAAGCCGTTACGATCGTGCATTTCTGCTCATGATTCCGGGGAAGGAGAATGTGTTGTGTGGAATGAGACCATTCAATTGTTTAAAGAGAATAAAGGAATTTAGGGCGTAGCAACGAAATAAAGGATGTAAGAGCGTAAGATGTTGCGATTGGATATAGGGGATGATGAAATTGAAAAAATTGAAATTAGAGAAGTACACAAATGAAGACTTTGAGAAGTACTTTGGATTAGTATCCGATGAATCGGTCATGGCACAAATTACGGAACGGGCGATTCCAATTGACGAGGCGAAAGTGAACTATCAAAAACTGTTAGAACGCAACGGTAGACACGAGTTGTTTGGCTCCTACAAAGTGTTCGACAGTAACTATATAGGCCTCGGTCATGTCACCGTAAATGAAGACAATCCGGATGAAGCGGAGATCGGGTACATGTTGCTGCCAGCCTATTGGAACAAAGGATATGGCACTCTCATTGCCGGCGCTCTCATCGAATTGGCACAGCGGACAAACGTAAAGAAGCTTACTGCAGTTATCGACCCGAACAATATTCCTTCAAGAAAAATCTTGCTCAAGCATGGTTTTACATCGGAACAGGTTTGTGAAATTGGAGGATTGCCGGGGGAGATTTTTGGCAAGTTCCTGTAGGGGAGAGATGAAAAGCATGTTCGTAAGTTCAACGAAAGCTATCGACTTTTGCTTTACCGGAAAAAATGAAATTGAACGTCAAACGCATCATCATTACATAGTAAGAAAAGAGGCTCCCATAAGGCGGTTGGTGCACTTATCACGTAAATATGATCGGTTTTCCGTGTGAGGTGTAGTAGGTGAATACGAACTATACATTTAAAGCCCTTTGTCTGCATACTTATGTGATAAGGATAGGCTTTGCTTCATACAATATATTTGGGGTGGAAAAATGCCGAGAGTGAAATATCGAGATGCAGACGTTGGTTTAATGGCAAGGATGATGAGAGCAGAGGCCGAGGGTGAAGGAAATCAGGGGATGTTATATGTTGGCAATGTAATTGTGAACCGTGCCGTCGCGGATTGCTTAGACTTTAGAGATGTAAGATCAATTGAAGATGTCATTTTCCAAGTACAAGGAGGAAATTATTCTTTTGAAGCTGTTCAGAAGGGAAATTTATTTTATCAAAGAGCGAGGTCTTCTGAAAAAAGATTAGCAAGACAAAATTTGGAGCATTGGAGACAACATCCTGCGAAATACGCCCTGTGGTACTTTAACCCATACGCGCCTTGTCCTCCGACATGGTACGGGCAACCTTTTACTGGCCAATTCAAAAATCATTGTTTCTATGAACCGGCAGAAGGAACATGTGAAAGTGTTTATATGGGGTAGGTTGTCTGAAGTTTTGGCGTCTGTGCACTGATTATTGGATAAAATGAATGAAAAGCCAACCGTATGAATTGCCGGTTGGCTTTTTTGCGTCTCTATGAAATAGGCATAACCAGAGGCACTTTATGACTCTCCTAATTTCGCCATATAATCGATTAGGAAATGAAGGATGATGAGCGGAATAATCGACCCCATTCCAATAAATAGGATAGAAAATATAACCCCGAATATAGTTGTTCTTAGAACTCCCTTTATGAACCCTTGATAAGTGTGGCCCAAACCAAACAACAAGGAACAAATGATAACGATGATCCAAATTGACATTGTAGGGAATAGATAGGTAAAAGCAAACAATAGAAAACCTCGATAGATGATTTCTTCCGTCACTCCTGCCGTTAGCGAAACAGCATTCCAAACTTTTTTCTCTTTTCGTGTAACGGGCAAGATGTCTGAATAGCTGCTTTCTCCCATTTGTTTCGCCCTTACCACCGCCAATTTCTCTCGGATTTTATCACTAACATGATAGCCAATTGAATAATACAAGATTCCACATGCATAAAGAAGCCCGATTGCAAATGCAAAATACGTAACGAACGGCCCTAAAAGCTCTGTGTTCAAACTTGGCATAGTCAAACCGATATCTGTTAACGTAAGCTCCGTAAAGGCAACAAGCAGTAAAATGAAAACAGTAGGAACCCATAAAGTAGTGATGATGTTTTTATAATACTTTAACCGTACATTATCATCTCTTTTTACTTCCACTTTAAACTTTTGAAAATCAAAGTATCCAATAATGGGCTCATACAATAACGTAAAAATGATCACGATCCAAAAACCATACACCATATCATTATTCCCCTTTTTATTTGTTTTCCCCTATTATGAATAAAACAGGTTGTATGATTGTTAATGGGTTACTTGAGTATACGTAGAAAGGGGGATGGAGTTTCGTGGTTTTTGAAATTGTATAACAGTAGCGACCTCCGCCTAATTGAGCGGTCGTTCTTACAAACTGTATAATGTAAAGAAACTACAGCATCAGAAAGGTGAGAACAATGACCCGGAATCCGTTGACGGCGAGAGAACGCCTCTTAGAAGTGATCCGTATTTTAGAAGCGTTTTCGGATGAGGACGATGTGTTGTCCATCCACGATATACATAGTTATTTCGACGGTGACATGCAAGTCGGCATCGGGGCAGTCCGTGATGATGTGGCCGCATTAGAAGAATCAATCGTTTTCCCGGTCACATCCGTTCAAGAGAAAACCGGAATGCCGAAGCATTATTATTATGACGGCAGGCCATTTGAAATCCACGAACTCCGCTTGCTTATGGACGCCATCAGTGCAGCAAAATTCATCTCACGCAATGAAACCGACCGTTTGCTCATGAAAATCCGAAAGCTGACGAGCCGAAGATTGGCAAAGCAATTGACGAATGAATTGCATGTGGCGGAACCTTCCGCTCAAGACGCGGTTGAAATCGTTGCGACCGTCCAGCTGCTGCATGAAGCAATCCACGACAAACACATCGTCGCCTTTCAATACGGCCGTTATGGAACAGACCTCAACTTCCATTTAAGCAATGAAGGGCAGGACTATCTTGTCCATCCGCTTGGTCTCGTTTGGAACAACGACCGCTATTATTTGGTGGCCTATTTCCCTTCGGCAGATGAAATCCGACAATACCGGGTGGACCGGATGCGAAGCGTTCGTGTGCGGGACGAGCAATTTATCCCCGACCCTTATTTCGATTTGCAGGAATATACGAAGAAAATGTTCCATATGTTCGGCGGCGAATTGATTTCATTGGAAGCAAAATTTGCCAACAAGCTGATCAATATCGTCATCGACCGATTCGGTTTGGATGCAAATATCCAAGACAATGAGGATGGAACGTTTCTATTGAAAGCGCAAGTGGCCATGAGTGAAGGGCTTGTCCGGTGGATTCTCCGGTGGGGCGGCGATGTAAAAGTCATTCATCCCCAGCAGCTCGTAAGCAGAATGAAAGAAGAAGCGAAGAAGCTATCTGAACAATATCAATGAACCTTTGTGGATATCCGAAAAGGTTCTTCTTCATATGCCCTTACAATAAAGGAGTAAGAAAAAGGAGGGCATATTGATGAAAAAAATAAGTATGTTGTGCAGTATGCTATTGTTGGTAATCCTCGCGGCATGTGGGGATATTGACGAAAAAAATACTCGAGAAGTGAAGTCTAATAGGGATGTGGCTTCAGAATCTCAAGATACGGCACAAGAAGAAGTTGAAGAAAAAGAAAAGCCAATCGGCACGCGTTCCAACCCACTGCCATTCGGCGATACGATCACTGTGAAAGAAAATATATACGATGACAGCTTCAATTCCTATGCATCCCTTGTCGAGATCACGATTCTCGAAACAATCCGCGGCGAAGAAGCATGGACAATCATCCAAAATGAAAATCAGTTCAATGACCCGGCGGATGAAGGCTTCGAATATGCATTAGTGAAAGTGAAAGGATTTCTGAAAGAGTCCGAAACAGAAGACGATAGCCTCTACTTCAGCAGCATGAATTTCAACTTCGTTTCAAATGAAGGGGAAGTATACGACTGGGCATCGGCTGTCATTCCGAATGAGCTATCCAAGGAGCTATTCAATGGCGGCACAGCCGAAGGATATATCGTCAACCAAGTGAAAATCGGGGATGACTTCAAGGTTTCCTATGATTCAAGTGAAGGATCGCCGGTATTCTTTTTAGTTCAGTAACAGATAGGGAATTTTGTGCGGTATTCAATATAGACATACTACGGATTATGCTATGATAATGCTAAGTAACGAAACAAGGAGGGCTTTACAAATGAAGTGGGAAGAGGTTCGTAATTCATACCCGAATCAATATGTAAAACTAAATATCCTTGACTTTCATGTTGAAGATGACAAAAAAATCGTGACGGATGTTGCATTAATAAATGGTCATTGAAAATCCTAAAGCGGCTACGAAAGAATTACTTCGAGCAAAAGCTAATATGATTGTTTAACAGACAGGCACTGAAGAAATTATGTTTGAATTAAGAAATCCACGATTTGAAGAGTTTGGAATTAAATCAAAGCGAATAATGAATATTGAGAAGCCAATCAGCCTATTTTGATTGGCTTCCTCTTCTATTATCCGGTCAGTTATGATAAATGTAAATCATCATATAGTTTAGGAGCAGGAGGGTAGTCATGATAACGGTAAGAGAATTTTTAGAAGCGTTTATTTGCAAAGCGGGGGAAACCATCCATCCAGTTGGCGATCAGGAATGGGAAATCCAAAGATGGACGGCGCGCACGTTTAAGACATTGGGCAATGTACTAGCATCTCCTGAATATGATATGTCTCCGGCTAAGGAACTCATCCAACTAGGTTTGAAACCTAAATCACGAAGAACTGAATTGCCTATTTCTGCTGAATTGCAAAGTGAAGCTTTACGGAAAGGTTGGCTCATTCAGGAAATCCGTTTCAAACCTGACGGGAGAACACCAGCATCAATTGTCTATCGCATGGGGGCAGGCTTGTATGAGTATGAAAGACGGGAACTGGAAAAAGCTTCGGAAGCCAATCGACTTCTTACTCAAAAATTACTTAGCGAAATCAGCACATCACGAGATATATTACCGCAAAAATTGATGCAAGAGATGGAGTTATTTGCCCTTGAAGAAGTCGATAGCGAAGGTTGGGGCAAAGAGCGTGTTTATAAGTTCACCCATTTCCTAATCGCCTTCCTTCAATTGAAAAAGCAGCAAAAGCAAATGGAATATAAAGAAATAGGAGCCACCTATTATAGAAGAATCGGAGGCTCGAAAGAATTTGATACATATAGAGAAGCATTTATCACTCGTATTGAGAAATGGATTGAAGTACCAATTAGTGAAATCGGAATCGTAAGTACAGGCTCAATTGTACCGATTTACTTCACTGGGGACGTTACAGGGGAATTCTCCATGTATTCCATCGGTGTTGTGCATGCTACAACGGAAAATGCAGTCACAGTCGAAGAATATCGAACGAATGCACACATTTTATGGCTCGTTGAAAACAGAGCGATTCTGACGAGAATGGCAACAGAAAGGCAATTTATCAAATCAACTTCCTCTCTTGTCATAGGTGTGGATGGCCAAGTCCGAGGGGCACATAGGAAGATGATTCAACAACTGTTCAGAAATTCATCCATCGAACAAATTATGATTTGGGTGGACTACGATGATGCAGGCACTGTTATTGCACGGGAGCTAGCCGGCATCGTAGCCGGAATAAGTGTCCGCTTTGTAGGTACTGATGGAAAGGTGTTTTATGATCATGAAGAATATTCGGCTTGGGTGAATAGCTTCGATGACGCGGAACAGGAAATGACTTTAGGAGGGCCAGCTGAGTGGAAAATGCTAATCAACCAATAATTTCAATCTTCCAAGCGGATCATCAGCAACCGGAAATGGCACGTGCTATGAGGGATATTATCTCATTAGCTGGAGTGATGAAAGATCTATCAAGTGAAGCGGTGTTCGACACGCCGTTAGAAATGCTTCGTTTTTTACGGATTATTGAATTGATCCATGAAGAAGCATATGGCCTTTCAGATCCAATTGATAATGCAGAAACACTATATTACCGCTACTTGGACAGGTTTAAGGACGGAGATCCGCCAACTAAGTCACGAGTCGCCCAAATCATTACTATTCTTTCAACGAATAACTGGGTCAGTAAACAATCGAACCAAATTAAGATGATGAGTGTCGGTAAGCGGATGATGCATGCAATAACTCGGTTGGCCAATGATTCGCTTGCCTATTATTTAGAAGACGATATTGGCCGCTCCTTATTCCAAGCAAGACGTGATGCCGAAATTAGTGAAGCCTATGATGATAAAGGTATTTCGGGAGGAAATGTCATTGCTAGCATGATTCGTAATGTGAGAGACGCCATAGACTTGTTGAAAGAACGGGAGTTGGAGCTTCTGGCTGAGCGCAACGCGTTGCCTCAATTGCGGCTGATCCATACGTTAATGGAAGATTTGGATCAGAAGTTAGATGATCGCCTCAAGCAATTCAAAACGATTGAAGACAGCCTTGTGCTGAGTCATCTGATGCAAAGCGGCACGGCAGCTATGACGGAAGGAACAAGTCTATCTATAGGTATGATCAATAAATATCTGCAATTCATGAATGTCCAGCAAACGCCCCTAAAGACTGCCATTTCACCAGAAAAAGTGCGTTTGTTCATAACGAAGATGTACAATCCACCTTTAGAATCCGAAATCCCGAATGCCCATCAATTATTCAGTTTTATGGATCAAGGTCAGTATGAAGGGGAGGAGCTGGATGGAATTTGGATGCCTGTCAAATATGCAAGTCCTCTAGCACCTACCGAAATTGAACGAGGGATAGATTTTCTGGAAAACTATGAGCCGGTTGTATCTGAGATAGTCGATGAACCTGTTATTGAGTTCAAGGAAGAACTAGTGGATAGGGAGTCAATTGAAAAGTTGGTGGAGGAGGCTAGCTGGCTGATGACGAAAGCAGCGGTCGATACTGAGAAAATTGAAAGATACTTGGATGAGAAGGGGAAGGCAGACTTGGAAGAAGCCATTATTGAAACGGGCTCTGATTCATGGGGAGATGCGATACGGCAATTACTTGGCATAGCAGCGCTTGAGGCCAATAAAAAAGTTAGGATGGAATCCAAGCAAGACGTAATTGAATTTGAGAAGGAATGGAAGTGGATTGAAGATGACGATCGAAAATTCAACATCCAAAAACGATAATAATGAAGATGTTTCATTAAATAGTCTCCAAACGTTGCGCAGTGTTTTGACCTCTCGAGAGGAACAAGCATTTATGTCCATTCTATTTTCTTCAAGTGCAACAATACGAGCGAATAATTTTGGGCTATCCCGTAAAGAAGTAGAAAAGTTATTGGAAGTTACTCGAAATGATGCGTATTTTTTTTCGTTCCTCTCACGTGTTAACCAGGCAGTTGGGAGATATTATCGTCTTATTTACGATGAAGAGCGGGATCAAGTTGTAGTTATGCTTCGGGTTCCGGCACGGTCAGCGCGCCATACATTGTCGGAAGAATCCCTTGCCGTATTATTGTTCATTTTTTATCAACAAGAAGTGTTAAAACATGAATTTACCTTGCTTACCCAACTGTTAGAGGCATTTGGACATGAAGTGAAAAAAGGCAGTAGGCGTATCCAGTTGGCCATCGATACATTACGAAAAATTGGAGCCGTCGAACCCCACCAATTGTCGGAACAGGAAGAAGCCTACGGTTTAACAGCAATCGGCGTCCATATGTTTTCGGATTCGTTTCTGCATCGAATGGTGGAATTCAGTCATTCAAGTCAGTTATCGAAAGAAGACGTTATGAAATTCTTTAACAGATATAATTTGTATGAAGGGGAGGGGTTCCTTTGATACCATGGCGTTTACAATTTGCGGGAGTCCGGGATTACGGCTCGGAGGAGATGTTATTAGATCAAGCGAATGAACATATTTTAATAACAGGACCGAACGGAGCCGGGAAGTCCACCATTTCGTTTTGCATGGGAGCTGTTTTACGCTCCAGCAAAGTGGAGATTGAAGGATTGAAATCTCAGAATCTCCGTGCTGATGAAACTTGGAGAGCAGCGATTCATCTGTTATTTAAAAACGAAGGGATTTCCAGAGTGGATGCCCCTCTTTTCATCGAATTTCGTTTACTAATCGAACAGGCCCCGAATGAGCTGCTAAAGCTGCGTTATGAAATTCATGACGGAGACGAAATAGACGTGTTGGAGCTCCGGCAAGCATTTCGCTCAGGGGATGCGAAGAAAAATAATTTCACAGCTTATAAAAGGGAACTTGAATTCAAATATAAAATCCACCCTGATCTTTACTATTTAATATGGTACCAACAAGAAGTGAACCAATTTTCGGTTATGGCTCCGGAAGAGAGGTTTCGTATTTTTAGTGAAATGCACAAGATTGACCGAATCCAAAAAGATTGGGAAACGAGTTTAGAAGTCGTGAAAGAAGCTCGGGATGCGTATCAGACGGCGTCTAGCCAACAGAAATTTAATGAGATGGATTTAGACATAGCACGAAATAAGAGAGATCGCTTTGTTAGCAATAAAAAGCGAATTGAGGAACACGGAAAATCGTATGCGCTCACGACACATCTCCTTCAATTATCCACTAAGAAGGACATGGAAGAGGCGGAAAAGTACATCGAAGATCGGAAAAACGAGCAGGAAGAAGTGGCTGAAGAGGTACAACATGACACTTTTGAATTGGAACGGGTTAGGGGACAGCTTCGGGATGCAAATATACGGCAAACTGAGCAACAAAAGCAACTCGAATTATACGAAGAACAATTGTCCACCGAGGAAGGCAAAGAAGAAAAAATACTAGAAGAAGTGTCTGCCCTTCAAAATGAATTAAGTGAACTAAAAGATGCCTATGCAAAACTGCCCTATACGGAATCTGAGACGAAAGAGAAGATGACGAATGCAAACGAAAAAGTAAAGCACTTGGAAATGGATGAGCAGGAGGTCGAAAAAGATTTGAAAGCTGTCGCAGGCGTACTTAAAGTAAATCGCCAAAAGCACGCGGAGTTAAATGCTGCTGTCCAGCAATGGGAGGAAAAAAGGAAGCAATCAGAAAAATGGATTGAAAGATACATATCCAGCCACCAGTTGAAACAGGATATTACAGGATTATCCAAAGAATTGGAAAAGATAAAAGAACTGAAGGCTACAAAGGAAAAAGAGTTGGGGAATATGGAAGAGGAGTTCTCCATGTTAACCCAAAATCGAGTTGAGTCAGAACGGCAAACCCAGGCAATTCGTCATCTTAAGCAACATGGAATCCGAGCATATCCGCTCAGGCATTTTGTGAAATTACAGGATCACCTTCCGATTGAAAGTGAGCGTCTATTTGATGCAATTAAATATACGGTCTTTTATGAAGCAGCAAGTTGCAAGCCGATTAATGATTTATATCATGTCTCCTTGGAGAAATTGGTGCCGGACCGTTCCATTATCAATCTTCCCCAATATGGCTTGGAGATGCAGGAGAATCTATCTGTTCATGAGCAAAATCAGGCGGCACGCGTCCTTTGGTGGATTGAGAGATTATTTGACCCGGATTACCCGGCTATCCATAAGGGGTTGCTGATAGATCGTTTGGGAAGTAGAGGGCCACAAGAACAAAATACGTTTATTTTAAGCAAGAGGGCACTAACAGAAAGGAGACAAACGCTGGAGCGGCAAATCATTGAAATTCGGAATGATATTCAACAGCTGTCAGAACAGTTTGAAAAGGATAACGATCAGTATCGCGTCTGGAACGCAGACGTACAAAAAGTGATTGACGCGGAAGCTTTTTTATCTACGAAAGCGGATCATCAATACCGAATCGATCAACTGCGTTCTTTAGCGAACGAACATGGTGAACTGGAAAAACACAAAAAAGATCTTGAGGAAAAGAAGGATGCTCTATGGAAAGATAAATACAAAGAAGAGGAAGCTATCAAGCGCCTTGAAACGTACATGGAGGTCTACGAGCAATTCGGAAGACAATCCGAAAAGATTAGTCACTTACAAGAGCAAGAAAAACTCCTGAAACAGCTGGTTCAAAATTCTCAAGCAATCCGACGATCGATTCAAGCTACCCATAAGAATTTGAATGATATACAGAGCATTGTGCAAAAACATCAGCGAGAAATGAGTGATCTCGAGGATAAGTTAGTAGCGACTAAGCGTAGATTAGCGCAATTAGGTAGACAGGAAAGTGATAAAGAGGACGAGAAAAATTCCCTATTGGATCGTTATTTGGACTATGAAAAAGAGATGCTTGAACTAACACAGCTGATTCCTGATCTGGTACGGAAAGCGTTGCAAGAAGAACAGATCGAACTATCAAAATACGATCTGCAAATGAAACAGAACCAGGCAAAGATCGAATTTGAACATGCTCGAAACGAAAAGGATATCGACCCGAATGCCGTTGTAAATTATCAAACGCTCGAACAGGAATTTGAACGAAAAAAAGAGGAGCTTCAATCTGCAAGAAGTCTTCTAGAGGAAAACGAAGAGCGTGCCATTATTAACGAACAGAGATTGGAAACAGCAATCCAAATGCAAGTGACGAAAATTAACCTGCTATTTCAAGAGTATATGGGCGAATTTCAATTCGAAGGTCAAATTAAATACGAAAAAGTAACCGATAAAAAAGGACGGCCGATTTTCAAACTGTTCATATATGTGCGGAAGGAAGGGCATCGAGGAAAGTTTGAGGATGTCAGCTTGAAAGCGAGAGGCGGTCGGGTTGGAAAAGGTGTATCGGGTGGTGAAGAATCGTTAAGTTCACTCCTATTTGCGCTGTCACTGCTGCAAAACCTGGAAAACCAAGCCGGCTTTATCGTCCTCGATGAATTTGATAGTGCACTTGATGAAAAACGTAAATCCGCTGTATTTGAACTGTATGCTAACAAACTGCAAAGAAAACTGATCATCTTGTCTCCGAAAGCACATGAAGATGAATATTATCATCAATTTTCAAAAGCGTTCATTGTTTCTCATGATCCGAAGGATGTTAGAAGCAAAATTAGGGGTATTAAAATAGCTGAATAGATCTTGTTTTTTAGAACCCAAACGAATGCCGGTTTGGGTTCTTTACTACTAACATTATGGTAGTCTGGAGAGCATTGAACTATTCTAAGTCTTTAAAATGGTAAAGTGTCATCCCGTTTCTTGCTGACTTCGGAAGGTGCGTCTTCTTCCACCAATCCGTGCGCATAAGCCTCTTCCCAAGTAACGCCGTACGGAACGCAGCCTTCTGTAAAACCTGTAATGAAAAAGAAATGTTCATTCTGACCATACTCAGCAATATACAATTCTTTTTTAGCCTGCTTTTTTCGTCCCTGTTTCTTACTCAATTCGAATCCTCCTTTAGCAATAAAACTTCAAACAACCAGAAATGCTCCGGAGACTATGCCTTCATTAAGGATGTGCAGATAAGCTGAAAGTGACAAGATGCAACGAATCAATGCACCGGAAAGTTTTGGGTACGGTTAATTACCCGGAAGCAGTTGCGGCATAGAGTAATGGCATGATTCTTACTCTTTTCCCTTTCTTCATCATTTCGTGTAGGAGACATTAAGTGTTTTCTTACTATTCAAACGATAATTAAATTCTTTTATGGTAGACTAATAGTAGCAACGGCATATAGCGGATGGGCGGTTGACACTCCCTGGAAAGGGGGTGTTTATGTGGTGACATACGAAGCGATAAACATGATGTTCCAATTTGGAATATTCCTCGCAACAGCGGCAGCAACAGTTGTAGCGATGATTGCTCTGTACACCAATAGAAAAAAGTAACCACCCTCCGCTAACGTCCAAGTAAGCAGGGCAGTTACTCCTTTGCAAATATCATTATTACTGGTCAACCGCACTTCTTGCGGTATGTCCGTTGCACCGACCAGATGTTCCAGCATCTGGTCTTTTCTTATTATATGCTCAGTTTACCACAACTAAACGGAGTTTGCATATTACTACCTCAAACTTCGCACCTAAATAATTAGGTCCAGCAGTAGGCACTATTTGGTTCTTCTCGATTTCAATAAGAACCTTGACAAACTTTTTTAGATACAAAAAACACCTCATTCTTTGGTATAGTGTGATTGTCGAGAAAACACTACCAAGCAGAAGAGGTGCTTCCATAATGCTTTGACTTAAAAGTACTTACTATCCAATCGGAAAGTAATCATCTGTATGATAGACTAATAGTAGCGACACATATAGCGGATGGACGGTTGGCACACCCTTGTTTTTAAAGGTAAGGGCGCAAGGGAACATCTTCTCGAAGTAATCCGCATACCTATACTGACGAAGATGATATGCTGTCGATTCATGATATACATAGCCAATTCCCGGAGGACATGCAGGTAGGCATCGGGGCGGTGCGGGATGATGTAGCTGTCCGCGAAGAATCCATCGTTCTTTTCGGTTTCTGCGAACCAAGAGAAACCCGGGATGCCGAAACACTATTATTATGACAGCAGGCCGTTTGAAATCCACGAACTTCGCTTGCTCATGGATGCCATCAGTGCTGCAAAATTCATCTCACGCAATGAAACCGACGTCCAGCTGCTGCATGAAGCAATCCACGACAAACACATCGTCGCCTTTCAATACGGCCGTTATAGAACAGACCTCAACTTCCATTTAAGCAATGAAGGGTAGGACTATCTCGTCCATCCGCTTGGTCTCGTTTGGAACAAAGACCGCTATTATTTGGTTGCCTATTTCCCCTCCGGCAGATGAAATCCGGCAATATCGGGTGGACCGGATGCGAAGTGTGCGTGTGCGGGACGAGCAATTTATCCCCGACCCTTATTTCAATTTGCAGGAATATATGAGGAAGATGTTCCATATGTTCGGCGGCGAATTGATTTCATTGGAAGCGAAATTTGCCGACAAGCTGATCAATATCGTCAAACTGTAAAAGCTGGCCAATCGGTTATTTCTACCACCATCAAGACTTGTCCTAAATGTGCGGGAACTCTACATTTGAAAACAGGTCGGTATGGCAAGTTTTACGGCTGTAGCGGGTTTCCGGCGTGTCGGTATACGGAGAGGTTTAATTAATTTTAACTTCGTTAGGTTCCAAATGTAAATGTATATGTACAAAGGAATAAAGATACCTTTGATGGTGTGACGGTCAGCTCCAGTTGGGAAATGGGTTCGCCGTCCCGCTTATAAAAAATTGCACGACATTTTCATGATAGCGCGCCTTACACGAATGTTATACTTAAGAAAACGGGGTGATAACCATGCGAACGGAAATACAAAATTATTTACTGACACTAAGCAAAAAAACATTGCGGCTGGCTGAGCTGGAAGATCTGTCGCCTTCAGGTTATACATATGCACAATTTGCGGATACCATCCTTTCTCTTGAAACGGAAGGCGTACTGATACCCATCAAATCTCATGGCACAAATGGAAAACATCCGATGCTGGCTCTTGGATATAGGATACGAATCGAGCCTTTGCAGAAGGACCTTCATTCCGAATTGGTGAATGCCAAAATCATTCTACATCCCGACATTGGCCTGGAACGGTATCTGAAGCTGCCTTACTCGGTCTGGAAAGCTGATTTTCCATATATCGAGAAAATCGACTATTATTTAAAGAACCATTCGTTGCCTGACAACTTCGTACCTGCTCCGGAACGCTCTTTTGAACTGGTCGGAAACGAGAAATGGATAACGGATTTTGGAGGAAAGGAACTGCTAGATAGAATCGGTCTATGGACGAAACTTTATATTCTGCCTGTAGCAGATCCTCTAATGTTTGCCATCAATCCTTCATGCCTCCAAGATTCCGACCTCCATCATTTAATCGTAGAAAATAAAACGACGTATCAAGCTCTGCTGCCTGTTTTGCGCGACACACAAACCACAACCCTGATCTATGGAGTCGGGAACAAGATCGTTAAAAGCATCGAGAACTTCCATCATCAGCTGCCGGTGGATGCACACCATCATTTTCATTATTTTGGTGATATCGACCATGCGGGCATTTCGATTTGGCATCGCCTAAGCAAAAAAGAACTTGTCAAGCCTGCATTGCCCTTCTATGAATTGACTCTCTCAAAGCAGCCGCCTGCCGGTAAAACAAATCAAACACCTAATGAAGAAGCACTTGAAGCCTTTACCCGTCATTTTTCGGAACATCTGGCGAATCAAATACAGACTTCTTTGGAGGCCGGGCTTTATTACCCGCAGGAAATTGCTGCGACGAATGAATTACAAGCATGCTGGAGGTCATTATCATGGAGTTCGATGAACTGACAAAAGGATACGCGGAACGCTTCTCACGGCGGGCTCTGTTTGAACCGTTTGACAGACTGAGCCGTAAACAACTGAAAGACGATAACGGGAAACCGCTCGATTATGAAGGGATTGGCCTGCTGTGCCTGCTTTATTTCTTTGAACAGAAGCTCATCCGGAACCCGAAAGCGGGAGTGAAGGAATTCGCTGTCTATTTGATGAACAAAGCTTCTTCCGTGTATTCATTCACACCGGATAAATGGGAGCTGATTAGCCGGACAGCTATTAACGAGTTCCGGCCTCCTTCCGGCAAAAAGTTCACGGTATCCTATTTTAATTGGGAGTCGCTTATTGATGAATCATTGACATTTTCATTCTTTAAAGCGAGTTCTTTTGATATGGCCACCAACACGCAATATTACACGCTGGATGATGACGGACTCGAACTCGTCTTCGCGACGAAGGAATTCTACAGCGAGTTTCAATTGTCTATCAATCAGCTGTTACTAAGAAAGCAGTTGGAGAAGGGCGAGTTCAAAGGAGCTCTCCGCCAGCTTAATGAAATGCGGATGGACGTGGAGTCATTGGAAGAACGAAATGTCAGGCTTACCCACGAACTGAAACGGAACATCACTTCTGAGGAAACTTTCAAGCGATACGCCAGGCTGATCGACGATATGCTCCTGCGGCTGAGTATGGAGCATGATGAATTCCAAGCACTGCAACTGTTCGTCAAAGAGACGAAAGAGGCTCTCCATATGGAGCATCACACAAAAAAGGAGAAAGAGGCTTACACGCTGATCCTGCAAATTTCAACCGGACTGGAGGAAGTCCACCATCAGCACACGAACCTGTTGAACTCCTGCACGACATTGAAGACGAATGCACTGCGGGCGGCCCAAGAGGCATTGTATTTCGTCGGAATCGATTCCTTCAATTTCGATCAGGATATTACTTCACGTATCATCAGCACGCCGCTGCCTATGGAGTCGATGAAAGGACTGCTCGCTCCCTTTCTATCCCTTGAACAAGCCGGGATCTGGTCGCCGCTCACTTTATTCGCTCCTCAGCAAGTACGCGGTAAACGTGAAGAAAGGGAGCAGCCGGAATTCCTTGAGGCAGATGACACGGACGAAACTGAGTACCGGCATCTTTTGCGAACTCATTACACGTTTGTCTTCCGTCTGTTGGTGGACTTTATCGGCGAAGAAGGAACGGTCACGCTGGAACAGTTTACGGATCACCTGCTCGCTTCCGGGCATTCCGAATTGACAAGTATTCGTTTGTATTATGATTTCTTCTTGCTTCTGCACCAGCGCTCGCCGATCGTACAAGAGATTGAGGCAGCAGACGGTGAAGCTCATTTATTGGATGGAGTCCGACAACTTTTGGAGACACGGACACTGACGGTGCAGGAACTTCCAGAAGTCATCCGCCCGCACTCCCGATTTGCTATCCAAAATATGAAACTGACCATCAAGGAGGTGGATGATGATGCTATATGAAGCGGCAACTGTACAAAGTGCCTTTTCGATTTTCAGGCTGTTGACTCGTGATGGCAAAGCTGGAACAGAACATTATCATACATACTTGACGGATGACGATGTGCGGGGATTGCTCGATGAGTTTATCCGCACGGTGGACTGCGACCTAATCACAGTAGGACAGGAGCTCCTGATGATCCCGACGACCGGGGATTCACCTTTTCACGTTTCAAATGAATATTTGCGCAAGACGTATTTGAAAACGCAAGCAACGAATGCCGATCTGTACTTACTGTATTTCTCAACGATCGTGTTGCTCGGAGAGTTCTATAATAGCTACACATCGAAGGAACCGACCAAGGACTTCTTGCCGATGGCAGAGTGGGTGCAGGCTGTCCAGCAGAGGATCGATGCCTTGAATGAACATAGCGAAGAGGATTTAGCAGAGTTGGCTTCCGAGTTTTCCTATAACTGGCCGATGATTATTGAGAAATGGAACCAGATGGATGACTTGCAGGAACAGGCAAAACGGCAGTCCGGCAATACGGTCAGCCGGCTCAGTTTTCTCGACACGGTGAGGCGTTTCCTCGTAGATCAGCAGCTCATTGCGGATATTGGCAATTATGAAGTTGAACTTACCGAGAAAGCGAAGACCGTAGTTCAGCGTTATTTCATGGATTCTGAATTTAATCGCGGGATTCTCGATTTTCTATACCGTTTTGAAAACGATGGAGAGGAAGTGAATAGCAATGCCGGCAATCTCGAAGATTAGATTCACAAATGTCGTCTATGAAAATGGGGATAAACGATATAATGATGAGCTTTTCCTGTTCGACGGCCACGACGGCGCAGTTGTACTGGAAAATGGCGGCGGAAAGACTGTCTTCATCCAAACGGTACTGCAGGCGATCATCCCGCATGTCGAAGTTGCCGGCCGGAAGATGAAAAAGACGCTTCATTTGGAAGATGGACCGGCCCATATCGCGATTGAATGGATTTTAAATGAGCGTCCGCGCCGCTACGCACTCACTTGTGTAACGTTGTATGTATCGAAAGGGAAACTGGATTCGCTGAAATATGTGCATGAATACGAACCGGGAAGCGCAGACCGCATCGAGGATCTTCCGTTCGTACATGGCAAACGTCCGGCGAGTCTTGGGGAGATGGAAGAATACTATCAGCGGATGGCCGGAAAACATCTGAATGCCCACACATTCGATACGATCGGAAAATACAAACAGCATTTGGAGGAGCACTTCCATATCATCTCTTCCGAATGGGAAAGCATTGTGAAGATCAACGGAGCAGAAGGCGATGTGGAACGTTTCTTTGAACAATGCAACACGTCCGGCCAGCTTGTTGACCGCCTGTTGATCCCGAATATCGAGGACTCAATGGCAGGATTTGAATCAGGACGGTTTGCGGAAAATTTCGAAGCGCGCCTGGATTCATTCCGTCAGTATAAACAGTTTCAGGAGCAGCTGACAGAGTACCGGATGATCCAGCACCAAGTTGATACGCTCGCGCGGCACTTCGAACAATTGGACAAACGCCAGAACGATTATCGGATGAATCAGCAAAAAGCGAAGGCTTTCTACGAAATCGGCAAACAGGAACATGAACGGTATACCCGTCTCTCGGATGAACTGGATGTGCAGCTCTCCTCTTTGCTGGAACAGGAAAAAGAGCTGAGGCATCGCGAAAAGTCGTATGACTTGGCGAAAGAACGCGAAACCTTGAATGCTTTGAAAGAGGAACACGAAATTGCAAAACAGGCTTTATCCTATGCGAATTCGAAAGTGGAAGAGACGGAGCGGCGACTTATCGGGCTTCGGCTGGCTGAGCAAAATGATGCTCATTCATTTGCTGAGAGACAGATCGTGCAATATGAGCGGGAATTGGATGCGATCGATGACGACCGGACAGCGATAAATGTCCTGAATGATTTCGCTGAAGTGAAACGGGAGCTTGCCGATGCGTTTTCCAGAAGGGAAGAACAGCTGAATAAAGAATTGGCAGAGGCCGGTCTGCGTTTCAATCAATATGAACGGCTGGCTACTACGGAAGCAAAACGTCTCGAGGGATTGAAAGCTGAACTGAAGGACGTGGAACTGCAAGAAAAAGGGGAAGAAACAAGCATTCGGCTTTTGCAGGGGGATAAGGAGAGGATCCGTAAAGAATTAAATCTGGATGGCTTCGACCTCCCGATTGAAACGCTTATCCGGCAATGGACAGAAAGATCTTCCGAGCTAGACGAATTGATTGTCAAAACGATAAATCGGAACACTGCCTTAAAAGCTTTCCAGGAACAGAAAAGGGCTTTATTGGAGGAGAAACAGGATGCGCGGGTGGCAGCAAAGTCTTCTTTGTCCGAAACAACCAGCCGTCTCGAGACCCTGAAAGAAGAGGAAGCATCACTGATCAGTAATCTACAGACGATTACCGGCTCTTGGACAGGCCTCCTATCCGTCCATGACCGGCAAGATTCCATCGGGAACTCGTTGCAAGATGAAATGGAACAAAAACGGCGCCGCTATGAGCAGTTCCTGCTTGATGAGCGCCTTGCCAACCGACTGAATGATGATTACAACGGTCAGTCAAATTTCTTTGCAGATCCCTTCCTGAATGGCCAGCTCCGGCGGCTCAAACATAACTTCAGCTATTTGAAGACGGGAAGTGAATACGTCGCAGCTTCCGATCAAGCAGCTGCCAATTCTTACCCTTTCTGGTCCACCGCATTGATTACCACAGGAAAGGATGCCCCGGCACTGATTGAACAGCTGGAACGTATGCGTGACGATCTGTATGTCCCTGTAAATGTACTCACATTGGACGAAGCGACAGAACTGATCCGGGGAGGTGGACATTCGTCTAAAGATTGGATTGTCCCTGGTCATTTCGAATCCGCGGTAGACCCTGGTTATTTTGAAGAATGGAAAGAAACACTGAAGATGAAGGCGGAGGCGGTATCGACTGAGCGCAATCGTTTTGGCTCGGAGATCGATCAGTGGAAGCAGCTTCAGTCGGATTTCTCAAGATTCATCGCTCGATATCCGGCAAGTGTAAAGCAGTCGCTGGAGCAAAAAACAGCAAGACTGCAGCAGCTGGCATTCCAACTGGACCGGGAATGCGTACTCATCCAGAAGGATTTGGCTTCCTATGACCACGAACAGGAGGCTAATCTGGCTCATATCACTTCCTGGCGTGATGAATCAAAAGGAATTGACGGTCAACTAACATCTGGCCGCTCTTTTATGGAGAAGAAGAAGCAGATGCAAAAGCACGAAGAGGAGAAGTTGCAGCTCCAAAACAAACGCGCAACGATCGCCTCTGAAATTCGTCGTGTTTCGTCTACCGTAAAAGAATTTGAACACGAATTGGAGTCTTGCAAAGGTGAACGCTTTCGCCTTAAGGCTGCAGTAGATAAAGAAGTTCATTCACATCATCTGTATGAAATGGTGAAAGATGAACGGCCATTGTCCTGCACTCTTTCCATCGTGGCATTGACCGAACGGTTCCATGCTGCTCAACGAAAAGTGGACGGGCTCCAAAGTAAACGGGCAGACATTGAAAATTCCCTGACAAGCATGAAGCAAAAGCTAGCAGAAGCAAACCGGCAAATCGAGATGTTGGAGCACGAATATCCGGGTATCTTGGCAGATGAGTTTTTCCCTGAAGATGGCCAGAGACAAATCCGACGGCTAATGAGTGATTTAAGTCAGCTGAAAACTTCCAGTAAAGATGTTCTTAAGGCAGAGACGGAGAAAAGAGATGATTTCCTGAGGCAGTCAGGTGTTGTAGAGGCGAAAGAACGGGACATTACAGATCCTGTCATATTCCATGAACCTCTTGCAATCGTCCAGAAACAACTGCAAGAAGAATGGTCCTCTTTCCGTCAGACGAATGAGGCCACGCTGCAACAAAAGGATGCTGCGAAATCGAAAGCGGATAATTGGCTCAGTCTGATACGCAAACTGGAGAAAGAAGCAGGTGAACACCAGTGCCTCTCCTCCCAAGTCAAAGCAGCTATTCTTACTGAGCAGGAACGAACCGATTTCCTTTATCAAAGCGGCAAAATCATCGATGCTCTTCTTGCCGGCCTCGATAATAGCGGGCGCCACTATTCGAAGGAGGTCGAACGTGTACAAAAAGAGAGGGATGGCTATGTGAATTTCTGCCGCTCCTCCATCTCAGACGCACGCATGCAGCAGACAGCCGTGCAGGGGATCACTTCAAGGGAAACCTACGAAGAAGTTCTGGCGTATAAACAATTGTTGGAGAAAAGCCTTCATCTGGCGGAGCAATACGCCAATGAACATATCCAATCGCATGATAAGGAACTTGAATTATTCTTGAAGCATATGATGACTCATGTTAGTGCATTGCGTGATGAACTTCATTTGATTCCGAAGAAGACTGCAGTGAAGATTGAGGACAAATTAAAGCCGATTTTCCGGATTACCGTTCCGGAATGGACAGAAAGCGATGCGAAGCGTCTTCTGCGATCCCATATGAATTGGATCCTCAGTCAGCTGGAACGTGATGCATATCAGGATGAAGACGGACTCGATATGGCGAAAATACGAAAGAACTTGGAAAAATGGCTGCACTCCCGTCAACTTCTCCAAGTAGTTTTGCAAAACAAACAGATCCGCATTTCTTGCTATAAAGTGACAAACGATCATAAGTTATCCTCTATCGCAACCAGTTGGGAAGAATCCAATGATTGGTCCGGCGGTGAGAAGTGGAGCAAAAACATGTCACTGTTCCTTGGTCTGTTGAATTATATTGCAGAGAAGAAGCAGCATATCCAAGCGCATCTGAAAAAACATCGAACTGTCATTTTGGATAACCCGTTCGGAAAAGCATCGAGCGGACATGTTCTGTCACCGGTTTTCTTTATTGCCGAACAGCTTGGATTCCAGCTCATCACGCTGACTGCCCATGCGGAAGGCGAATTTCTAAGTGACTATTTTCCGGTTGTCTACAGTTGCAGACTGCGGCAGGTATCCGGTACAAGCAAACAGATCGTAAATCCTCAGAAGAATATTAAAAAAGCATATTTGCGTGATTTCGAACCACAGACAATGGAACGGCTCATCGAAACCGAACAAATGAATTTATTTTAAATTGAAAATGGTGCTAACTACCATCGCACGACTTAAATGGAAACATATTTGAGTTTGTGCGGCGGTAGTTTAGGATGCCTTTGCACGATAATTAAATATCACGTTTGGTTCCCACACAGGAACTCCAGATTCTTACAGATGCTTAGCGAATCGGGCAGAGGCTTGAATACAATATCTAAGAGTCGCACAGCATAACTTCTGATGCGTGAAAGCTGTTATAATGGTTATACTAACTAAAATGCGAGGTGGTTTAGATGCAAGAAGAGACACGTTTAGAACATAGAAAGAAGGTCCATTTCGCGGTTGGTATGGCAGAATTGATGGTGGAAAACCGAGCTCATTTACAAAAAAACTCTTAGAGCAGTATGAAAATGGTGAATTAACCTCCAGTCAATTAAAGTAAGCCATTGTCAAAAAGTATACAAGGTCTTCCCAGTAGTTATGCATCCGTATACCTATCCTAATACAAACATTTTAATTAACAAATTAGATATTCGAGATGAGCAAGAATTAATAGATGTGGAAGCCCAATTATTAATTGCCGGAATTGTAGATATTTCTTCTCTTGATGAAGAGATTGACTTTCAAAAACTTTAGAGTATCCAACTTATTCATCATTTTCTTTTCTATGATCTATATTCATGGGCAGGTGAGTTCCGCACTGTTAATATTTATAAAAGCGAACATGTGTTAAATGGATTATCTGTAATTTACAGCGATAAGGAAGAAATCAAATCTGATTTGGAATCGATTTTCAAATGGGATAATAGGATAGAATGGAGTTATTCAAACTCTCTAATAGTAGAAGACTTTTCAAACCTTATGACCAAAATATGGTGTGTCCATCCGTATCGCGAAGGATATACACGAACATTTTCAGTTTTTATGAAACTGTTCGCTGAAACAAAAGGACTGAATTTTAATGACCAATTACTTTCAGTGAATGCAGCATACTTGCGAAGTGCATTAGTACTTGCCGCAGTAGAAGAATCTCCTGAGCCAAAATACCTTTTAAAAATAATTTCAGATGCATTATATGCTTCTCCTTCCCAAAAGGTTGATTTGGACGATGAAGTCTCTAGTAGTTATCAGGTAATTGATCAGTATGATGTTTCTGAGTGTGAAGAAAAACCATTTGAAATCGAATTCGACAAAAATAATACTGAAAAGTAATCCACCCTTAAGTGCAACTCATTATTAAGGATGGATTATTTTGATTTACTAAAATGGGAATCGTATTCAACGAGCGCGTCTACCGATTCAACGAGTGGTGAAGGAATTAATAGTTTAAATCAAATTATAGTGCTTGAATGCATCGGTTATATACTTTTGCTTATCAGGTCGTCAAGGGTATTTCCTTGAGTTCTCGGAAATTCTATTTGGTGACTTCTTAGGATTTTATCCGTGCTTTTCTTTCATATGAGCAATCCAACACGTTTTAATTGAAATTCCATGCTGTTTGACAAAGTCTTGAATGGCTTTGTAGGTTCCCATTTGATAATCTCCTCCTATTTACATACAGATGCCCTCAGCGAAAAGTGGAAAGAGAAAATCGAGATGGAATTCAATACGCGAAGTTGGAACCGGTGATCGCACTGAATACACCGTTTCAAGTGCCAGGTAATCATCGAATTTCGATTTGTTTAAGAATCTGGTACCCGTCACTTATGGCTGATGGTTACTATCACAAAAGCGATGATTCCATTCAAGCGTTCGAAACCCGTGCTCAACGCACAAAGTTCATGATTGAAAATCTGACGAAGAACGGCCGGTTAGGAGACAGGCTTATTTTCAATGCGGAGGGATTCGAGGGAATAGTAAACGGGATGCTGGATGCTCGTATCGATGTGTTTATGGAAGATGACGAAGGGTATTCGCTAGGTATCTTGGGAGAATTGTATGTAACACCTGTTGAAGGTAGAATTGCTGTGAGATGGACGGATCTTGTAGAAGCGGAGTGGGCATCCAGGTCTACGAGTTTCTCGTCATTTGATGAATGCATGAAGGCGTATGCATCTCATCTTCTAGGAGGTTCACATTGATATAATTTTTTCAGAACCTATTTTAAACATAAAAATCGTTTATTGACGTTCCATTCTAAACTTGTTATGATTCATCTATTATTTTTAAAAAAAGAATAGAATACCTTGTATAATTTCAAGAATACGGCTTGAAAGTTTCTACCAGCTACCATAAATGGCTCGTCTACAAGGAATGTGAAAGTAATGCAATTTACTATTCCTTTTTGTAGAAAAAACTTTGTCCTCACTTAGGTCAAAGTTTTTTTATATTATCGGGCATACTAGTATGAACTGGCTGAAAAATGGTCCTTGAAACCATGACTATTCATTCTTTAATTTAGCAAATAGGAGATTACAACATGAGAAACTTTTTTAAATTTGCTGAACGGAACACATCCTATAAGCAGGAAACACTCGCAGGTGTGACAACCTTCCTATCCATCGCGTATATATTAGTCGTCAATCCACTTATCCTCAGCCAAGCTGGGATGGATAGTGGGGCTGTATTTACGGCAACCGCCCTTACTGCGATTATCGGCACACTGCTTATTGGGTTGCTTGCGAACTTCCCAATCGGGATTGCGCCAAGTATGGGTTTGAATTCATTTTTCACTTTTTCTGTCTGTATCGGGATGGGCATACAATGGGAAGTCGCGTTGACCGGTGTTTTTATTGCAGGAATTATTTTTATGCTTTTAAGTGTAATGAAAATCCGGGAGAAGATTATTAATATCATCCCATTGGATTTAAAATATGCTATCGCTGCTGGAATCGGATTCTTCATTACATTTATTGGGATGAAAAATGGAGGACTTATTATTTCCAATCCTGATACATTTGTTTCGATTGGAAACTTAACATCACCTACGACCCTACTCGCCATTTTTGGCTTGGTACTTACGATTGTCATGTTAGTACGTGGAATACGTGGAGGAATTTTTTATGGAATGATCATTACCACGATTATTGGGATGATGGTCGGATTAATAAATGGTCCTTCAAAAATCATTGGAAGTATACCGAGCTTGGAACCAACATTTGGCGTCGTGTTTTCCCATTTAGACCAGGTGTTCACCCCTGAATTATTGGCAGTGATCTTCACTTTTTTACTTGTTGCCTTTTTTGATACGGCGGGTGCTTTAATTGCTCTGGCCAGTCAAGCGGGAATGATGAAAGGGAATACGGTGCCGAATATAGGAAGAGCATTGCTTGCTGATTCTACAGCTAGTGCAGTTGGAGCTATATTGGGAACATCCACACCTGCGACGAGTGTTGAATCTTCTGCTGGCATTGCAGTCGGTGGTAGAACAGGCTTTACATCTGTCGTTATTGCTGCTTGCTTTACGATTGCTTTATTCTTTTCACCGATATTATCTGTTATTACATTGGAAGTAACAGCCCCTGCGTTAATTATTGTCGGAGCATTAATGGCAATGGAAATAAGAAAAATAGACTGGAGCAGGCTGGAAATTGTGATTCCATCCTTTTTAACCATTATCATGATGCCCCTCACTTCTAGTGTGGCAATGGGCCTTGCATTTGGCTTTATTCTATATCCACTTTGTTTCGTAGCACAAAAGCGGCATAAAGAAATTCATCCAATTATGTATGTGCTTTGTTTGTTATTTATCCTATACTTTGCATTTATCGTGTAGCTTTAGGTAAGTGTTTTGAGTACCAGGTTCTCAATGAAATTTGAATTGTTTTAGAACCTGGTTCCTTTCACCCTGTCGTTCAACAACAAAAAATAATCCATCCTTGAGTGTCCGCTCATAATGGATGGATTATTATCATACTCGAGCTGATCCCCCTTGAAGGGAACCTGCTATTACACTTTACAGACCGCCTGATGTTGACGCATTGGGTGGTCCTTTTTAGTATATGTTTGTTATTATTTAGTATAATGCAGTTTTTTCTTCATTACAATAAATGTACTTTTCCAAATCAATTGACTCAGGAGGAAACCCTATGCCCAACCACCAACAACAAATCCTTTCCCTCATCGAGGATTCACAGGATTTTACCTATTTACATAACCATTTCAACCGTTTCAATCCGTTCAAAGTGCTGCAAGTCGATAATTATGAGATTCGCCATTCCAATGTGTTGGCGTGGCTCATGGATCCGCAGCAGAATCATGACTTGGGCTCGTATTTCATGAAGAAGCTTATTGCAAAGGTCTTTGTCAATCCTGCCAATTATGAGGATGAGGATAAACTTGCGAATTATGATGTCTTACAGTTGAGCCGTCATTCGTACCATGATCTTGTTGTGTATAAGGAGTTGGGGACAGCTAACCGAAAGCGGATCGATTTGTTGGCTGTCTCCGATTTGCATCAAGTTGCGGTTTTGATTGAAAACAAGTTTTGGTCCAATGAATCGGAGGGGCAGCTTGAGGAATATATCAAGTTTGTTCGGACGGCTTATGATGGCTATAAAATCATTCCGGTGTTTTTGACGTTGCAGGATGAGGAGCCTACGCATGAGGACTATTTGATGCTTGGCTATTCGGATGTGTTGGACATCCTTAACAATATGACGGATGCGAATAAAGAGTATATGCATCCCGACGTGCATTCTTTCATTTCCTATTACATCGATATTTTAGAGGATCAGTTGGTTCAAAATAATGAGCTGAATGAGAAGGGGATGGCTCATTATAAAAATCATAAGGAAGCTGTCGACTTTCTTGCTGGTGTTGGAAAGGGAAGGATGATAGAGAGCGACTTTTAAGGCAATGTCTGTTGAGAATATAGAGGATGCTGAGAGATGAAAGTCGCAATGGATAATTTGATAGCTAATTCCATTGGAAGGGAACTTGCAATTACATACAATCGAATGTTATCTAAATTGGGCGTTCATTTAAAGGGTAATTATAACATGACGGCGAATGTAATTATAATCCTATAGGAATTGAGTGCAATGATCGGGCAACCGTCTTTTTGGAAAAAACCGCTGTGGGATGGTGGTAAACTTTCTGTTCGGATAATGAAAACGAATAGAAAAGGGGTGCTTTCAGGTTGAGGTGTGTCGGTTTTTCTGCGGCAATTATAGGTAAAAAAGAAGGTTTGAAAACGGTTTTAATTGAAAAGGGGAAACTGTTCGGTGGAGCCTCGGCACTTTCTAATGGGAGCGTCGGAGGGGGATTGCAGTTATTGTAGTTTACTTGCGGGATGAGGGAGAAGAGAAGGCGATTGCTTGTGAAGCAAATGGTTACGTTTTGAGAGGCTCCGTTTTTTAAAAGTTTGGAGTAAGGGGGAACTATATTGAAACAAAAATGCATTGCGATAATTGGCGGAACAGGCAAAGTGGGGAAATACATAGCGGATACAGCATTGGAAAGAGGATACGCCGTACGGATGCTTGTGCGGAATCCAGATCGTATCCAAGTGAGACGAGATGGTATGGAACTTATCGTCGGTGATGCACTAGATACCAAATCGATACAGAAGACAATTCACAACTGTGAGGTAGTCATCAACGCATTTGGGCAACCTGCGAAGGCGGATCCATACTATAGTGAAGTGACACAACTCATTCTTACTAACATGAAAGAACAGGGAATCCAACGTTATATCGGAGTGACTGGTGGATCGCTTACGATTGAAGGAGACCGCAAAAGCATCATGAATCGAATGGGGGCTAAACTATTTGAAGTTTGCTTTGCGAAAATGATCCTCGATAAACGAAAAGAACACGAGATTTTGAAGCAAACCGACTTGAATTGGACGCTTGTCCGGTTGCCATTCGTCGTCGAAGGATCAGGAAAAGGAGAGGTCAGAGAAAACTTGATTGATATGCCAGGGAGCAAAATAACAAATGGTGACAATGCTCGTTTTCTAATTGCCCAAATTAACGAAACGACTTATTACCGGCAATCACCTTTTATTGCAGGTAGGTAAGTTGAAATAAGGTAAAGTAAAATGCTATTTGCAGGTAATTGGGAATATGAAGTCGGGACCCTTGGTTCAAGATAAAAGTGAGAGGAAGCGTCTTAAGGCAGAACATTTGCAGTCCTTTACTGACAGCAAGTTTTATTGAACAGTTCTATATGGCGAAATGAAATTACTATGAAAAAAATTCTATAAAGAAAAAAACGCCTTGCAATAATATGCCTGTTGAGAATACGGAGAATACCGAAGAGTTGAAAGTAACGATAGATGAGTTGGTGTCTGTCGCGGAATACGTAGCTGTTCGGGAGAGAATTGCTTGAATGGTTGAGGTTTTAAATGAAGCGGTAGTTTGAAAGAGGAAATTCAAATGTACAATACTGATTTGTTAGAAGAAGAGTAGACTCTATGCAAAACAATAATGGATGAGCGTATATCCCCTCTACTATTTCCACTCTATAAATGAATAAAGACCCGCAATTTTACAAGGGCTTCCCATAAAGTCTATTATGCCTGACCTTTTGGAAAGCCCCCGGAAAATCAGTATTCGGTTAAGAGTAGAGAAAGCGCTATTCTTTCAGCTTTTTTCTCACCAACGCAAACGGTCAACCGCTTGACCGGGAACAATCCGTCCCGGAGCACCGGATCTAATAAATCCTGCATTGGCTTCATCGGTGTCGATATGCATTTCAAGGCGAAAGCGATCGGACACACGAATGAGCACTTGGTGGATTGTAAGTGGCCGTTCACCGCGAATTTCGACGGACACGAAATCTCCGTTCGTTACGCCGAAGTTTTGCGCATCGCGAGGAGACATATGAATATGTGCTTGGGCAATCTGTAAGCCTTCGGTGAGAGAGACGCTTCCAGCTGGACCGATGAGGGTAAATGGAGCGGATCCTGCAATATCACCGGATTGACGTATTGGCGGTCGAATGCCGATTTTTATGGCATCGGTCCGGCTAATTTCAGCTTGTGTCGACCTGCGGGAAGGGCCGTAGACACGTACGTGTTGAAGACTCCCTTTCGGCCCCGCAATGATGATTGTTTCATTTGACGCAAACTGACCTGGTTGGGACAAATCCATTTGTTTCGTCAGCTCATATTCTTTGCCGAATAGTGCTTCAATATGCTGAGGGGACAGGTGAACGTGGCGAGCTGAAACTGAAACAGGAATCATGCTATGCTGCGACACAGGGACTGTAGTCTCTTTGAGTTCCGTCAACACGTCAGCGACGATTTGTTCAATCTGTTGCCTCTCCATATCGTTCACGCCTTTCTAAAGGATCCTGCTTAGTTTTGTCCTTTTGGCAAAATCATTTCTAATTCATTATGCGGTCTTGGAATGACGTGTACAGATAGTAACTCTCCTACACGTTGTGCTGCTGCGGCTCCGGAGTCCGTTGCTGCTTTTACAGCCCCTACATCACCTCGGACAAGGACCGTAACAATCCCGCCACCTACGTGCACTTTTCCAATTAGGTTAACATTTGCTGCTTTGGCCATTGCATCGGCTGCTTCAATTGAGCCGATGAGCCCTTTTGTTTCAATCATTCCTAATGCTGTACCTTCATGATTCATCGTCGCTTCCTCCAAACAGTTCAATATTTTTCTAATATCGTTTTAAACAGCTATGCGTCCGCCGTGATCAAACAAATCAATTTCATTTGTTGTCGCTTTTCCGGGCAAAAGCAACCCCAGTACACTCGGCCAATAGCATTTGTTCAATCAACTCGGATAAATGTGCTCCTGCTTCAACTGACGTTAGGCCGTCTCGATGTATATTCGAAATAACCGTCCGATCTGCCTCGACCGTTTGTTCATTCGGTCGGTAGATCATGTATGCACTTAAGCTTTCATCGGTATTTAATCCAGGACGTTCGCCGATCAATGAAATGACAAGCTTGCAATCGACAATAGATGCTACTTCGTCCTGAACCCATACACGCCCCCGCTTAATAAAAAACGGCTTGGCAACGCTAATGTTTTTTAGTTGCAACCCTTGCATTAAAGCAGGGAGCAAGTCTCTTATATTAGCTTCTACTGCCGAGGAGCTTAAGCCATCACATACAATTATTTGGACATCTTTTCCTTTGTCGGCATTTGCCTTCAGCCATGATACGGATTCCTCCGACAGCTTACGGCCAGCATCCAAGTCCATTAAGTAGGTCTTCATGTCCTGAGCTTGTGTGTTCAGTTTATGCAAACCCATTTCTTGAAGAAAATCATCACTTACGTCTTTTAGAACCGCATCTTGTGCAGCGGCATGGTCAATTAAAAATTGCAAATAGCTTGTTGTCTTCTTACGGGTTCCCGATCGGCCGATTCCGATTCGGGCAGGTGAAATACTTTGGGCTCTTTTAATAGAAGCAGCGTTTTTCGGTTCTTCTACTCCCATTATCCGTTCTTCTGGAAAGTTAATCGTACCTTCCGACTCTTGCGTTTGTACAACATTGTTTTTTGGTAATTCCTTTTCCTTCGACAGTTCTTCTACTACTTTTCGAACAATTTCTTGAATATCCATTGTACCCCAACCCCTTTAGCCAAAGATCGATAAATCTCCTGCATGTTTTGTCAGTTTGCCGTTTTCCATTAGGCCCATATTTTCCATCCATTTTTCAAATTCACGAAGCGGGCGCAATCCAAGAAGCTCACGCAAACTTGCATCATCATGATAGCTTGTATCTTGATAGTTCAGCATGACGTCATCTCCACCTGGCACACCCATGTAGAAATTAGCTCCTGCTAATGCGGTTAGCATGCCGGCCACTTCCTGGTCATTTTGATTGGCATCCATATGGTTCGTATACGTTGGCGCGATGCCCATTGGCAAGCCGTGCAATTTACCCATAAATAAATCTTCAAGATCCGCTCGAATTAACTGGCGTCCGTCATAAAGAGTTTCTGGTCCAATAAATCCGGAAACGTTATTTACCATGAAAGGCTTCCAGTGGCGTGCATAGCCATACGTTCTTGCTTCAAGCGTCTGCATATCAACACCGTGATCCGCATTTAGCGATACTTCTGAGCCTTGTCCAGTTTCAAAATACATAAAGTTCGGTCCAGCAGATGTACCATAGCGAGCCATCATCTCATAGCCTTCATCAATAATGCTCTTCGAAATACCGAATGCTTCGTTACCCTTTTGTGTACCGGCTAAACTCTGGAACATAAGTGCAACAGGTGCACCTTGTCTTAAAGCTTCCATTTGTGTCGTTATATGGGCTAACACACAGTTTTGCGTCGGTATTTTCCATTGTTCCATAAATTCATGCGACAAGGTTAGGAGTCTTTTGACCGACTCGACCGTGTCCACATTCGGATTAATGCCGATCACCGCATCACCCGCTCCATAAGACAAACCTTCTTTCAAGGAATACAAGATTCCTTCCGGCACATCATTTGGATGATTGGGCTGACAGCGGAATGCTAAGCGGCCCGGCTCCCCGATTGTAGTGTTACAATGAGCTTGAGGTCTTATTTTCTGTGATGCCAATACAAGGTCAATACTCGACATGAGCTTGGCGACAGCCGAAATCATTTCACTTGTCAATCCTCTTGAAAGTTTCACAAGTTGATCTGTGCCTGTTTCATAGGAAAGGATCGTATTTCTTAATTCTCCAACTGTCCAATTTTGGATCTCTTTGTAAATCGTCTCACTAATATCATCGTAAATTAGACGTGTCACTTCGTCTGTTTCGTACGGAATGACCGGGTTTTCATAAATATCTTTCAGCTGCATTTCGCTGAGCACTACTTTAGCTGCCATGCGCTCTAACGATGATCCTGCTGCTACCCGCGCCATGACATCACCCGATTTCGGTTCGCTTGCTTTTGCCAATACGTCTTTTACAGACGTAAACGAATAGTGTGTACCTTTGATTACACAAGACAATTTCACTTTTTCAACACCCCTTATGTATAAATAACGCTACCTATTTACACCTTGGCGTTAGTGCCACCTTCAGAGGTGGGAGTTTTAAGATGTAAAAAGATAACGAAAAAAAGCGCTTTCACGTAAACCTAAAAAAATAGTTCTTTAGGACGTGAAAGGCGCCTTTGCCTCAATTATCATTTTGTTTTTAATCCTCTTCATCTTACATTACTATTGTTGAATTTGCAAATAGTGTTTTTTTCAAATAAAGCATGTAAATCAAATCATTACTATTTTTGTGAAGTCTGGAGAAGCAAGTCTGCTAATGCAATTTATACGAACTACTTAAAAGAAAAGGTTTACCGGAAATCCTCATATTGTAACTGTTTTTATAGAAGATTGACAAGTTACGGTTCAAATTTTATTTTTAAAAAATAAAGGATTGAAAGAGTTAACCTCCATTTTTTACAATTTGGGAATATCTTACATGATTGTCGCTGTGAATACCTGTCTTTTCATGAAAGAAAAAGAGCAGTTAATTGTAGACAAACACTAAAAAGAGCGCTTGCCTACAAGCCTATTAACAACCTTATCCTCAATCGGTAAAAAGATATCGTCAAACCATTATACTTGGCTCCCGATTAACGGGAAAGTTATGGATACTTTTGTTCCTTCTTCAGAGTGCAGGAATGCAAATACGCCTTGCAGCTTTTCTTCGACCAACATTTCAACCAATTGCAATCCTAAAGAGGATGGTTCACTATGTGAAAAAGAATCACCGATTCCACAGCCATTATCCATTACGATAATCGTAACCATCTGTTTGCGAAGGGTTACTGTAATATCAATTTGTCCCTCTTCGCGTGAAAGAAAGGCATGTTTTATACTATTTTGTATTAATTCATTTACGATGAGCGCAACGGCTGTCGCTTTATCCGATGGACAGAATACTGATTCCCCCTCGACTGATACGATTACTTTTTGATCGGGAGTGGTGGAAGAAGTGACGAGCAATGATGCAACTTGCTTAATTAACGTTTTGACATCGGCTTCATCAATTCCGCTTTGCGCCAAGTAGTCATGAACTAAGGCCATACTTGAAATGCGGGAAATGCTGTCTTGAAATACATTCGCTACTTCTTCCGAGGTCGTTCGCCGCTTTTGTAAGCGGAGTAAACTTGAAATAACTTGTAAATTATTTTTAACCCGGTGATGCATTTCCTGAACGATAATGGATTTAATGACATCTTGCTTTTCAATAGCTTCGGTTGTTTTCATCAGCTTTCCGAGATTTTTTTCTTGCTGCACTTCCCGTGAGATGTCTTTTTCTTTAATTAAAACTGCGATCGTCTCACCGGCTGAGTCCTTGATTGGGACAATGTCTTGCTGCATCACGCCGGATTCCTCTGTGATTCCTCTTGAACCGGATATTGGCTTTCCGGTCTTTAAACTAAAGAATACACCTGGTTCCATGTCTTCATACGCTATTTGCCCTAATAAGCTTTTTTGATACAAAGATGGAGTAGTGGCAGGCTTCGCTTCCGCGACTATTAAAGCCGCATTTTCCTCTTCCAAAAGACAATCGATAAATAAATCTGCCTGTGAAATATCAGCAATGAGTTGAAGGTTTTGTGCCACACTTAAAATGATTTTACGCTGTTCATTTGATAAACCTGATAATCGGCATAAGTCCAAAACACCATTCATGAAAAAATTGTCCTCTCTTTCTATCTTTCAGAGACACGATTCCGTAAGTAAACTGTCCAATCGTTCGAGATGCTATTGTGTGTTTTCGCGAATACAAAGAAACTGTAGGGGGAGTTGACAATCAATAAAAATGGATACTTTTTTCCGGGTAACCTAACGCTTTTGCGGTTTGGGAAAATTCATTTATCATTTCCTCCGTTCCGCAAAAATAAACATGTGAGTCAATGGGAAGGTTTGTTAGCAAGTCCTTGTCCATTCTGTTTCCCTCTTCAGAAAAGTAGAAGTGCACTTGGTCCGGGTAATTGGATTTCAGGAATTGATAGAAAGCACAGCTATTTTCGGATTTGGCCGCATAGTGCAATTCAAACGTTTCTTTATTGTGTTCAATTTCTTCGATCATCGATAGAAAGGGAGTAATCCCAATACCCGTTGCAAAAAACACATGATGCTTCGCTTGGAAGCTAAGGAGAAAATAATTACTTGGATAACTAATTTGTAGGCAGTCACCGATTTTTACATGATGATGCCAATAAAAAGAACCTCCTTTTGACGCCTCGTTAAGCTGAATAGCAATTTGATAGTATCCTGTTTTCTTGGAGTTGTTAATGAGTGAATACGTGCGTACCATTGTTTCTCCATTCGGAAGATCGATATATGTAGTGATGTATGAACCTCCACTAAAGATAGGCAACTCATAGCCATCATTAGAGGATAGCTTAAAAGACTTGACGAAGGGTGTTTCTTCTTTAATATCTTCTACTATTACACTGATCTTATTCTGCGTCATATTAAATCGATTGCCAAAACGTACAAATGTCTATTTTATTTTTAGAATACTGCACGTTTTGACAAGTCGGTTTCCCTCCTTATATTTTTTCATCTTCTTGAGAAGCTTGTCGTTGTACTGACGATGTCGTTTCTCAGACGTTTTTGTTTTGTGCCGCTTTTATTTTAATTCGGACAGTCCTGCATCATTAATAGAATAAAGACTAAACGAACTCGTGTCCATACTTCTTTCCTAATCGCCTTATTGAAAGTGTAGAAGGTTTATTCGGTAGTATGTTGCTGTTTGCGACTCATTCAACGAGTACCGTGGGAATTTAGGCATGGCGAATTGTTGAATATAGAACTGAAAACATCTTTTTCGTTCATCAAGAAAAAAGATGTTTTTTAATACATCGGTCAATTTTGAAACTTTATGTACCTTTGCACTCGTCTTAGAGGTGAGAATGTTTTTTTAGTGAGGGTTGGTGGGAGTGGAGATGCTTATTAAAAGTGCCGGTAATCATTCCGAAGAAGAGAGATGGCTATCCGAATTGATGGATGAACTTGGCGAACGCTTGACGAAGCTGTCTTTCAGCTATTTGAAAGATTGGGGGAAAGCGCAGGAAGTCGTACAAGATGTTTTTCTCACCTGTTATAAGAAACGTCATCAAGCGTTGGAGCTAAATTCCATTGAATCGTGGCTATACAGAGTCACTGTGAATCGGTGCAAAGACGTTTTAAGGACTTCATGGTTCAAGAAAGTGATCATAAATAATGATGTATTTTATAATCAAAAATCTGGCCAACCATCGCCCGAAATTGCCTCTATTACAAAAAGCGAAAATGAAAAGTTGGCGCAACTTGTTCTATCTTTGCCGATGAAATACAAAGAAGTCATTTTGCTCTTTTATTATGATGATCTGTCCATTGAGGAAATCAGTTATGTAGTAAAGTCCAATCCAAATACAGTCAAAACCCGTTTGAGGAGAGGACGGGAAGCATTATTGAAGAACATGGAGAGGAGTGATTTTCTTGAAAGATCCTATGAAGGATATTAAAAAGTCGTTAGATGCGACTGTATTTAAAAATCCACAGTTCACGGAGAAGAATAAGAATGCGGTCTTTCAAGAGATTCATAAGCCGAAAAAAGTTTATCTTCTGCCTACATTGGTTGGTGGGTTGCTGTTCACTGTATTGGCATCGGCGGGTATTTATTTTGCGTCGGAAAAATTAGGAAGCGAAAGCCCGGTTGCAACTGAACCGAATGGTCCTATTACTACGGAAATTCCACCAAATCATGGTCGGGAGGGGATGCAAGCCAATCCCGTATATGCTGCGAAGAATGAAAATGAAGTATCCATGTTAGATGCTGAAACAGCGTATGAACTGTGTGTCGATGCGCTTACGCACTATTACAATGCAATTTGGAACGGCACGGATATTGACCTTGATCAGTTTATCGGAAACGAGAACCTTAAACTGTACATGCAAACGAAGGTCGAATCTGAATACAAGAAGTATGGCTCCTTGGACAGCAAGGTGGAACGCCTTGAAATTGGCGATTGGGAAGTGAAGTTTTCGGACGATGAAAAGGGAGGTTATCTGTATTTGGAAGTCCCTGTCGCAATCCAAAAGCATCATGGAGGTGGATATGGGGAGGTCACTGAATTTTTACTTCGGAACATTGATGGTAAGTTGGCCATTGTCGATTGGTATACAGGTGGGAAAGATACGTATGATTACGTAGTACGTGGCGATCAACAAAAGATTGACGATCCGGATATTTGGAATGACAGTGAGTGGGTGAAAAAGTTTAAAAGCGTCACAGGTCTATTTAATTTCGAGCAGAAGGTTTATGATCGATTTAAGCTCAACCAAGATGTCAATGAGTTAACCGGTTTGGAGCCAATTAGCATTGCAAAATTATATGTATACGCCAGTTACCACCAAGACTTTGAAACGGTTTACGCACTTTACACGGATAGGGAGGATCATATTTTATGGAGCAAGGAAGAGGATGAAAAAATCCCTTTATCCGATCGCGGAACACCAGAAAAGATACTGCAAACATTTCGGAATATCGAAAAAGGGTCTTTTGTCCAAACGGGTGAATACGAGGGATATATTGAATTTTACCCAAACAGTGATCGCGAAGAGAAATCCGGCTTCTCTCTGATTCGAAACGAAGAAGGAATCTGGCAAGTGGCATTTTTACCTGTTCAGTAGAGAATTCGGGTACCTGTACAGGAAATTATTCCGCCTGTTTACTACAATTGTATATACATCCAATCCGAAGATTGCGATAAGAAATCAAAATAACCCATCCTTGAGCTAAGTTATCAAGACCAAAATTTAATAAAGGAAAATAAATTAAAGGGCATAACATATTATATATGACTAATAAGTTCAGCTTGTTGACAAACGCTCGCATACTGCGTTGCTCGTCTCGCTCGTCCCCTCATGAACCTTAAGTTCGATTCGGGTCTTCGCTCAACTTCGCGCGGGCCTGCACGATGCAGGTCATGCAGTCGTTGCGACAGGACGTCGCGAATTTAGACTGCCTTCCACGTGACAAGCGTTTTCAAGCCAAGCTGGGCAAGCACCTATCTCATGACTACAAACCTTAAAAAGACTGTAGACAAAGTAAAAAGATACTTTGTCTACAGTCTGAATAAGTTATGTCCTTTCTTTTTCAACTAGAGCAGCCCGTTAGTTTAAGTACATTTATTCACAAACTTTGCCTTTTATTTGATTGTTAACTGCAATGTTTTCATTTTAAAACTGTCTCGGCTGGGGTAAACGCTTCCCATGGATTAAATTTCGTTGTTATTGATGAAATAAACCAATACTCTTTAAATGGTTCTAAATTCTTTTCCACGATTATAATCTTCTCCCCGCCTCCAAAATCTCCATATGATGCCCATAAATCGTATTTAACGGTATACCGCATTTTGGATTCGTTAAGCTTTTCTACTTTGGTAATACGAAAGTTTGTAACCGATGGGCTTGACTGACCTGTTATCCAGTGAGTTTCCTCAAATTTACTCCTTGATTGTTTTCGAAGTGAAGGGGACAACATCGCATATTGAACAGAACCACTTCGATTATTTACGCCTACTATCCACAATTCAACGGCTTGTTTCGGTTCGCCTACCATCAAACCATTCAGAAAAGACATTAATTGGCTTTCTAAAGGAGTGAGTTGTTTGCCTTCAATAATTTTTTCCTCAAAGGAAGGAGTAGTATCGTTCACTTTTGCATTTACTGTTCCATAATACAATCCACAAATTAGTATGTTAAATAAAACCAATAGAAGAGGTTTACCTTTATCCAATTTCATCACCCTAAATTATATTTAGGTTTAGTTTGTCCTCTTCAGTTACTATCATCCCTTCTTCATCTAACCTGCCTCGTTAGTTAAAGAAGATGGGGAGAAAAAAGGTTGTCTCCCTTATAACTTTTTATAAACATTTGCATAAGCTACTTTCAGTTGATTTCTAAATTGCTTGTTTTTCTCTTTCGGCTTTTGATTTTTTCTTTTTAGGGATGTAATAAGGGCATCCTTGTTGTTTTCATTCATTTCTCACTTTACTTGTTTCGTTGTATTCTCTATGAGAACCTCTTGTACCCTCATATTCCCCCCTAAAATCATAGTAATGCTCCATACATCCCTCGCTGTAGGCTACGTCAACTGTTAAAAACATACGTTCCCTTTTATGGTATACATATTAAACTATATGTTCAATATCTAAACAACAAATCAAACATGTTAAAGAAAAAAGGATATATGCTCATCTATTGAACATAACATCCTCAAATTATTTTTAGTCTATTCAAAAGCTGCTCAAAGATGGGTTGTTTTCCTGCAAGTCGATCTTTTGTAGGGATCTTATTTTCCTTCCTTCACAGACACCAACTCCGTAAAAGTCTCGCCATTTTTACCAGTAATTTTTAATACTCCGATTCCCTTTGCGAAGTAAACTCTCGAGCCACTTGGATAACGAAGGATGACAACGTTTTTAAATGTACCCGCTTTCACGGATATCGTTTTCGTTGTGCTTTCAACCAAAACCTTTTGCTCCTCAAACATCATAGAAGAATCTACTGTGTAAGCTCCTTGTTTTAATGGCAAGGGAACGTTGACGAAGATGAAGTCGGAACTCGATACACCCATAAGCAGTCTTTTTCCGTCTTCGATGTAGGTAAAGTTCGATAAATCCGGATAAAGATGACTCTTTTTATTATATAAGTACGTGTATTCATCTTCTTTTTCCACATGAAATGTCTCTTTCTTCTTTTCTAAGAACGATGGTTCATACGTAAGGATCAGACCATCTTTAGGCGTTAGGCCACCAGTGATAGTCGTTAGTGCGGCTTGCGGGTTTTGTTTCGATAAAGCGGACGTGTACACGTATCCTTTGCTTTTTCCACTTTGTACATAGGACCATCCGTTTGATGAAGACAATACGGTTACTTTTGAGTGATTAGTAATTGTACCAATCCTTTTACCATTTTGTTTTGGTTCTACACGCAGAATAATATCATTTTTCGCATTGACATACATTTCGGTTTTCGCTGCTACGGTAGTGTGCAGAGGAAAAGCATATGAACAACCAAGTATGAGTACCATTATTGCTGCCATTATTTTTCTCATTGAAAACACTCCTTACGATAGTTACTACTAACGAGGTTATGAAGCGCATGACAAAAAAAGTACATCTTGCGGGCCGTGTAAAGGTGAGCCATGTTTTTTCTTGTAGAGATTAACATATTTAACTATTCCCTTTTTAACATTTCAAAACTTTTGTCAGAATTATCCGTATACAATTTATATATGGCTATTAACGCAATCTTGTCGTTTTTATAAAAGGAATCGGGGGGGATGGAGATGGGAATGGTAAAGAGGATGATTATAGGAGGATTCGTTGCGTTTGTGGTTTTACTTGCTGGATGTGAGGAGGAAGAGAAGGCGGTTGCTGATTTGGTGGAGACGGAAAAAGTTGAAGAGGTCGAGGCTCATCAAGAAGATGAAACAGTAGTTGATGAGTACTGGTCGCAGCCAATTGATTCGGAGATCTGCAAAACGATATGGGAATGTCGTGATTTAGGAGATACATACGGAAGCGAGCATTTTACTGACTTTAGAAGAGGAATTGAAAGATCAAACGAGATGTGGTACCTGGATGTAGGCACGGAAGAAGATGAAAATTCTCTTGCCGAATTTGATTGGGAAGATGAAGATCTCATTATTGCTCGCTATGAAATTATAGAAGATGAACTTATTTTGACAAAAGGTGAAGAAATGAGCATCTTCAAAGGTATCCCTGATCTTGTGCATACCTTGTACGATCGAAATAAAGTAAATTTCCAAGTCCTTGATTTTCGAGAGGATGTGTACCCGCATGTTTTTGTAAAAGAGGGGAAATTGGGGATGCCTTCTAACTGGATTGGACGGTGGTTTCAATTCGACACGGTAGCCACACTGATTCATGAGTATGGCCATTTGCTGACAATGAATCAAGAGAATCTTGTCAATTCGGATACCTGTCCAGCAGATCAATTCTTTTTGCAACGGTACGAGGAGTGCTATAACGCTAACAGTTATATGAATCTTTTTTATCATTCTTTTTGGAAGGGTTATGAGGAGCAGTGGCTTCATGCTGGTTATGGGACTGTTGAGGAGAGAATTGCTTTTTATGAAGAGCATAAGGAATCCTTTGTGACAACTTACGCTACGGTAAGACCATATGAAGACATTGCAGAGTCTTTCTCTCATTTTATGTTAACGCCGTACAATGACAGTCCACAAACGGTAGCAGAAGAAAAGATTAACTTCTTTTATCAGTTTCCAGAATTGGTCGAGTACCGGGCGTTTGTGTTGAAAGAGCTGAAAGATCGAAAAGACGAGATGTGGTCTTTTTATTGAGGCAAATTTCAAAATGAAATCAAATAGTAGAGAGGCGGGAATTATAGTGTTTAAGACGAATTGAGCTTAAAACTATTCACGTGGACCTCCTGCGTTGTTTGTTTTCACGTATGCAATAAAAACAACACATACAGGAGGTACATGATGATTGAATTACGTAACATAACTTGGGAGAATTTTGATGAGTGCATTCAGTTACAGTTAACAGAGGAACAGAAAGGCTTCTTGGCATCGAATGTCTATAGTCTTGCGCAATCATATGTTGCTTTGCTAAATGATGAATTGCCGGCAATGACTTTTGCAATTTATGACGATGAAACGATGATCGGATTTGTAATGGTGTATCACGACACCGCAGAAGAAAATGAGTATGGCGAAGAAGAAGCTTATGGAATCCTCCGTTTCATGATCGATCGGCGGTACCAAAACAAAGGGATTGGAACGAAAGCTTTTCAAAAGGTTCTTGAGTATATTCGGTCATATCCTCAAGGAGAAGCAAGCGCTGTCTATCTTTCTTACGCCCCTGAAAACGAGGCTGCTCGACATCTTTATGCGAAATTTGGTTTTCGGGAGATCGGCATGGATGAAGAGGAAGATGAAATGGTGGCGAGGCTCATTCTATAAGTGAAAACCTGATGAAACTATCTTCGATCTATTAGGCTATTCCAGTAGGAGTAGCCTCCTTTTGTAAAGCTTGAAGGGTGAGTTTGCGATCTAGTTCAGAGGTGCTTTTAAGTTTGATGGCCAACCTAATTTTAACTCTGAACAGTACACGCGAATACTGTCTATCATCATGTCGTGCCAACAAACGGTATCTTCAAATGACAAAACTATGTATACTCATAGTGAGAGGGTTCGAAACCATCCCCTCTATAATAAAAACTAGGGAGGAAGTACATATGGAAAAGGCAGTAGTCGTATTTAGTGGCGGGCAGGATTCAACGACGTGTCTCCTTTGGGCATTGGAGACGTTTGACGAAGTTGAAGCCGTCACTTTTTTGTATGGCCAAAGAAATAGTTCGGAAATAGGTTCGGCGAAGAAGATTGCTGAGGATTTAGGCGTTCGCCAGACGATCATGGATTTGAATTTGCTGAATCAGCTGACGGAGAATGCCATGACCCGAAGTGAAATGGAGATTGACGAGGCGGGCGAAGTTCCGAATACGTTTGTCGAAGGGAGAAATCATATTTTCCTATCTTTCGCTGCCATTTACGCAAAGCGTATTGGAGCGAGACATATCATTACGGGTGTCAGTGAGGCGGATTTCAGCGGTTATCCCGATTGCCGGAATGATTTTATTGCATCCTTGAATTTGACGCTGAATCTTGCGATGGATACAAGATTTGAGATCCATACGCCGTTAATGTGGAAAACGAAGGCGGATGTATGGGAAATGGCGGATATGATGGGCATGTTGGAGTATATTCGAACGAATACGACGACTTGTTACAACGGAATCATCGGTGATGGATGCGGGGAGTGTCCTTCATGCAAATTACGAAAGAACGGTCTTGAAGCTTACCTATCAGGGGGCCGTATATATGCTTAGAATTCTTATTTATATGCTTTCAATTGTAGCTGCCAATGTGGTTACAGCGAAATTTGCGCCGCTTGAATTAGGCTTATTCATCATACCTTATGGAACACTATTCATTGGATTGACGCTCGTTATGCGGGATATGGTCCAAAATCGATACGGCCGCGCGAAAACGTATATGTGGATTGTCGCTGCGCTTGCATTGTCTGCGATTACAAGCCACTTGCTTGGCGACGCGCTATGGGTCGTATTTGCATCGACTCTAAGCTTTATTATATCTGAAACGGTTGATACGGAAATCTATACACGTTTTAAGCTTCCTTTTGTGAAGCGTGTCATGTATTCGGGCGTTATTGCCGGCTTTCTTGATTCGGCCGTGTTCGTCATTATCGGAATCGGTCCTTTAGGTCTCAAGTTTGTTCCGTGGGAGCTCGTTCCGTATGCGATTGCGGGACAGTGGGTAGCGAAAACGCTTATGCAACTAGTCGTAGCCGGTGGCATTAGACATTTTGTTATGAAATTGGGCATTTATGAACCGAATATATCAGACGTTAACGATACAGTTCCGCAAACAGTGCGGGCAACACGATAAGGGAGGACAAATCGAATGAAACAAAGTGATACGAAAGATCTTACGCTGCTTGGAAATCAAAATACGGAATACCTTTATGATTACAATCCGGAAGTGCTTGAAACATTTGAAAACCAGCATCAAGAAAACGATTATTTTGTAAAGTTCAATATTCCTGAGTTTACAAGTCTTTGCCCGATGACGGGACAGCCGGATTTCGCATCCGTCTATATTTCGTATATTCCGGATGTGCGCATGGTCGAAAGCAAGTCATTGAAATTATACATGTTCAGTTTCCGGAATCATGGAGCCTACCATGAAGACTGTGTAAATATTATTATGAAAGACTTAATTGAATTGATGGACCCGCGGTATATTGAAGTGTGGGCAAAATTCACTCCGCGCGGCGGCATCTCCATTGACCCGTATTGCAATTACGGAAAGCCTGGCACAGTGTTTGAAGAGATGGCGAAAAACCGGCTTATGCAGCATGATATGTATCCGGAAAACATTGATAATCGATAAATAGAATGACAAGCGTTAGATCCTTTATTACGGGGATCTAACGCTTTTTTGGTACGAAAGGAGCGTCTTACATGGCACTGATATTTCATTGAAAAGAAAGACTATTAGGAATATATGTGATACATTAATAGTGATAGTCTGAATAATGAATATTTAATAGTTTTGGAAGAGGGTGTTATTTTGTTGAATGAAAGGGGATGTGTACTGCTTATTTTCGCTTTACGAGTAGGAATTTAACGTATAAATCGAATGGCAGTTGCAAGAAACAAGAGGGAAATTGTATGAGCGGGAGCGTTCTATTTGCGTGTTTGAAATGATGAGGATAATAAAAAGCACCAGGAATACATACTATTAAACGGCAGGCAGAACGTTAGGGAAATCTTCAATACGAAATTGAAAACAGTCTGGGGGGCTTTTCGTGGAGTGGGATTATGAATACGATTTGGTTGTAGTAGGCTCTGGGGCATCGGGATTTTCTGCGGCGATTACAGGAAAAAGAGAAGGTTTGAAAACAGTATTAATTGAAAAAGAGCAATATTTCGGAGGAGCTTCGGCGCTTTCTGGCGGAGGCGTTTGGATTCCGAACAATCGGTATTTGAAAGAGGCGGGTGTACAGGATAGTTTTGAGGATGCGAAAACGTATTTGGATGAGACGGTCAGGGACAAAACTTCGGACGAGATGAAAGAGACGTATTTAAGGCGCGGTGTAGAAATGTTGGATTACATGCATGACACTTCGGAGCATATAAGATTTTCGTATGCAAAGGATTATTCAGATTACTACCCGCAATTGAAGGGCGGAAAAGGGAAAGGTCGTTCAATCGAACCCCCGGTTTTCAACTTGAACAAGCTTGGAGACTGGCGGAAATTGATGAAGCCTCCGGCGATGGATACGAAGGGATTTGTCATGACGGGACAAGATTTCCGCCATGTTAATATGATAACGAGAACTTGGAAAGGCAAGGCGAGGAGTTTGACGTTAGGCTGGAGGCTTGTGCAATATTTGATATTCAGAACCCGTTATTCTTCTTTAGGCCAAGCTTTAATTGGAAGGCTTGCTTTAGCTTATAAGGAGTTAGAAGGCGAGCTTTGGCTAAATAGCCCGTTTGTTGATCTCGTTGTTGAGGACGGAGCGGTTGTTGGCATTAAAATTATGAAAGACGGCAAGGAAGCGAATGTGAAAGCAAATAAAGGTGTCATATTTGCCTCAGGCGGTTTTTCGAGGAAGCAGGAATATCGCGAGAAGTATCTTCCGGCTCCGACGGATCAGGCTTGGACTTCTTCGCCGGAAGGGCAAACTGGTGATTTGCTGTCTCCTGCATTAAGATTGGGTGCGAAGCTTGGATTTATGGACAAAGTGTGGGGGGCGCCGTCCATCATTGATCATACGGGGACACCTTTTTTCTTAGTTGCTGATAGGGCGATTCCTTCGATGATCATTACAGACCAAGATGGAAACCGATATATAAACGAGCCGACGCCGTATCATGAGTTTGTCGATAAAATGTATGAGCATCATGAAAGAACAGGCGGAAAAGCAATCCATTCATGGATCATCTTAGACCATAAAGCGAAGAAAAGGCATCTTTTTGCAGGCCTTTTCCCGGGACAGGACTTCCCGAAAGCGTATTACGATCATGATGTCGTATTGAAAAGCGATACTATTGCCGGTTTAGAAGAGAAGATGAATATACCGACAGGAAATTTAGTACAGACGGTAGAACGTTTCAATGAATTTGCCAAAACGGGCAAAGACTTGGATTTCAACAGAGGCGAAACGGAGCATGACCGATATTATGGCGACCCGACATTGGACAATCCCAATTTAGATGCGATTGACAAAGCGCCTTTTTATGCATTAAAAGTATATCCGGGTGACATCGGAACGAAAGGCGGGGTCGTCATTGATCAGTATGCCCGTGTATTAAAAGAAGACGGTATTCCGATCGAAGGGTTGTATGCTTGCGGCAACTGCTCGGCAGCCGTCATGGGCGAATCGTATCCTGGACCCGGCGCAACGATCGGCCCAGGCATGACATTCGGCTATATTGCAGCACTTCATTGCAAGGAGAAACAGGAGACACTGTCCAAAAGTGATGTCACGGATGAAAATGTAACGATATAGTGTGCAAGTAGAAACCATCTAATGAGCAACATTAGGTGGTTTTTTCTATGAGAAAAGGGCTGTTTATTCGCCCTTCCTATGTCGTTATGCGTTTTGACTATGAAAATGAGCTGTTCACGGCTGTTATGCGCCGAGTGGATTGGTTTTTGTTTCAAGTTTTTATCACAGGTTCGGAGCGGAAGCACGAGAAGGATTAATTTTACTGCTTGAGTTAATTGCAGAAATGATAAGATAGTGTATATAAATTGTTTAGATCGATACTGCTGCCGATAAGGAGGCAAGCTAATTGAGTATTCATGTAACAGAAAAGGAAATTATGAGCCTGTGCGGCGCCGTCTCTTTCAAACGTGGCGAAATGTTTAACCGCGCGGGGCATGTCATAATTGAACAATATAGTGATCAGCGTTGCAAAGCGGTTGTGTCTGGTAAAGAGAAATTTCATGTAACGGTCGGCTTGGAAAATGATAAGTTAGTGACGGAATGCAGTTGTCCTGATCTTCCTTTCTATCGATATAAATGCCAGCATGTGGCGGCTGTTTTAATTGCCATCAATGAACGGCGGGAGCCTGTCAGTGAACAGCAATTGACGGAAGGATTGCTCTCCCTTTTCAATGAGAAACCGAGGTCAAGCGGGCATCAGCTGCATTTTGAAAATAGGGAAGTTGTCGATCTGGCGTTTATATTGCGCCCTGTTGCCGTGTCGAAGGAAGTTATGCTTGGCATTGAGCTGCAAGTGGAGAACGATCCAGTGGAGGATATTCAACAATTTTTGGAGGATGTGAATGAAGGGCGGGTGAGCAAGCTGACACCAGCTTTCACGTTTGATGCTAAACTTCAATGCTTCAGCTATGAAGCAGATGCTGTCTTCCGGCAACTGATTGACATTCATCATGGGAGCAAAGCTTTTCGGCATCGCGCAATCAGTTCAGATACACTGATCATCCCTCCTTCATCATGGCCAAGGCTTTTGCAGGTTTTGAATGAAGCACAGAGTGTTTCATTGCGAAGCGGCGGCAAACAAACGGCTTTCCAAGTAACGGATGACATATTGCCTGTCCGATTTCATTTTGAAAATCGCCCGGGACACGGTCACTCGTTGAAAATGGATGGGTTAGGCTATGTGCAAGTATTGCCAGCTTATGGGATCTGCCTGACTGACGGGCGATTGTTCCAGATGAGCGGCGAGGATTGTAAACGACTTGCTGATTTGAAGCGGATGGTCGAAACGTCAGGGACCCGTCATTTACCAATCTCCACTGAACAAATCGGCTTTTTCATCGAGAAGGTCGTTCCCGGCTTGCGGCGGATCGGCGAAGTGCAGTTGGATGAAACGGTTTTAGACAAGCTTGTAAAATCACCGCTAAAGGCGAAACTCTTCCTTGACCGGGTGAACAATAAATTATTGGCAAGCCTCGAGTTCCAATACGATCATATCGCAATCAATCCTTTGACGGAGCGTGATGAACCGTCGGGCTCTGTACTAGTACGAGACTTGGAAAAGGAAAAAGAAATTTTGCGATTAATGGAAGAAAGTTCATTTGCTCAGACCGATGAAGGGTATGTTTTGCACAATGAGGAATTGGAATATGAGTTTCTTTATCACATTCTCCCGAAGTTAGAAAAATTAGTGCATGTGTATGCAACGACTTCGATTCGAGTTCGGATTTTCAGAGAAGCTCCTAAACCGCGTATTCGCGTCAAAGCGTACGAAGAACGGACGAATTGGCTGGAGTTCAAATTCAGTATGGATGGCATCCCTGACAATCAGATTCGCGGCATTCTTAAAGCATTGGAGGAAAAGCGGAAGTATTACCGATTGCGAGGCGGTGCCCTTCTTTCATTGGAGACAAGGGAATTTGAAGAAATCCAACGCTTTTTGAATGAAGTTCCGGGCAGTCTTGAGGACTTGGAAAAAGGGTTGAATGTCCCGATTGTACGTGGTATCCGCTTTTTAGAAACCATTCACAAAGACGAACTTTTTTCCGTGGAGGAATCGGCTCGAGCATTCCTTGAACGACTGCAAAGCCCTGAAAACTCGGGGGTGGAAGTGCCCGCGCAATTGGAAACGGTGTTAAGGGACTATCAAAAAATCGGCTACCAATGGATGAAAACAATCGCGGAATTCGGAGTCGGCGGTGTATTAGCTGACGATATGGGGCTTGGCAAGACGTTGCAAAGCATCGCGTTCATCGTGTCCGAGCTTCCTAAGATTCGAGAGGAAAAACGGCCGGTATTGATCATTTGCCCATCTTCTTTAACGTACAACTGGCTAAGTGAGTTGAAAAAATTCACTCCTGACGTCAATGCGATCGTTTTGGATGGCACTAAAAAAGAGCGATTCGAACGACAGGCTAATGCGGTTGGAAAGGATGTCTGGATCACATCTTATCCGTTAATTCGGAGAGATATTGCATGGTATGAAAAGCAGGACTTCCATACAGTGTTTTTTGATGAGGCACAAGCTTTTAAAAATCCGTTCACCCAAACGGCGCGAACAGTGAAAAAGCTGCAGGCGACTCATCGATTTGCTTTGACAGGAACGCCGATCGAGAATGCGTTAGAGGAATTATGGTCGATTTTCCATGTCGTTTTTCCGGAATTGTTCGGTGGACTTCAGCAATTTAGTGAGCTTACAAGAAAAACGGTTGCTCGCCGTGTTCGTCCTTTTTTATTAAGACGGGTGAAGGAAGATGTTCTTGATGAGCTTCCGGATAAAATCGAATTGATGGAGTCAACGGAATTACTGCCGGAACAGAAGAAGCTTTACGCGGCCTATTTGGCGAAACTGCGGCATGATACATTGCGGCATTTGGATAAGGACACACTGCGGAAAAATAAAATACGAATCTTGGCGGGACTGACGAGGTTGCGCCAAATTTGCTGCCACCCAGCATTGTTCGTAGATGGGTATAAAGGAAGCTCAGCGAAATTTGAACAGCTGAAGCAGCTCATCGAGGAAGCGAAGCGAGCGGGAAGAAGGGTGCTCATCTTTTCGCAGTTCACGAAAATGCTTGAGATGATCGGCAAGGACTTGGCGATGGACGGAACACCGTATTTTTATTTAGACGGGCAAACGCCATCAGAAGAACGGTTGGAGCTATGCAATCGGTTCAATGCCGGAGAGCGCGATTTGTTCCTCATTTCCTTGAAAGCAGGCGGAACCGGGTTGAATTTGACAGGGGCGGACACCGTCATTATGTATGATCTTTGGTGGAATCCCGCAGTCGAAGAACAGGCCGCCGACCGCGCACACCGAATCGGACAAAAACAAGCCGTTCAAGTCATTAAGCTTGTTGCAAGGGGAACAATTGAGGATAAAATGAATGAATTGCAAGAGCGGAAGAAGAATTTGATTCAAGAAATCCTCGGTGAGGATGACGCGGGCGTTGGTTCGTTGACAGAGGAGGATATTAAAGAGCTGTTGCAGATTTAAGGGGAGTGGCGGGAAGCGGGATGTGAACGGATAGGAGATTGGTGCTTTTGTTCCGTTTTCGAGGATGCCGCTTCCATTTTCATTTTTGACATGTTGTACAACACTCACTGTTTCTTTTAAAGATGCTTCAATTTGTCTGGGTTTCTAATGAAGTAAAAGTTGCGAACGACTTTCTTCTGAACGTGCATAAATACAACGGTGTCGACTTTTTGATCGTTGCGGTAAATAATGCCGACTTGACCATTCAATTCTGTAATTTCGACATTACCATTACCTATTGACGCTTTTCTCATAATCCCTAAAAGGAACCGGGCAACATGGTTACTCGATTGAATCGGATGAATAGCTGCCAACGCTTTTCCACCTCCATCGGAAATCAGCGTAACATCTTCTGCTAACATGGAAATGACTTGATTCATATCTCCTTGTTCAAGGACTGAAAGAAACCGTTCAATCCATTTTCTATCGATTGCTTCCTCATGAATTGGACCATTGGCATGAACACCTATCTTTCTTCTAACACGACTGACAAGCTGCCTGCAATTCACTTCACTTTTACCGATGATTTTTGCAATTACCGAGTAGTTAAAAGAGAGCCCTTCATGCAGTACGAATGCTGCCCGTTCTATAGGTGTCAATTTCTCAAGCACAATCATCATTGCATACGATAATAGATCATTTTGGATAACTGATTCCACCAGTTCATCATCTGATAAACGAATGGGCTCCGGCAGCCAATGACCAACATACTGTTCACGCTTTCGGCTAGCGGATTTTAGTACATCCAGAGAGCGATTTGTAGCCATTTTACATAAGTAGGCTTTTGGCTCAACGAGACACTCAAGTTTCACGTCATGTAATTTCAGGAAAACATCGTGTACCACGTCTTCTGCATCAACAGCAGAGCCGGTTAATTGATAAGCCAACGTGAAAAGAAGTCTTCTATATTGAATATAATAGTTTTCAATTTCATCATGTCTCAAGTTATTCCCACGACCTGTCTATCTTTTAATCAAACTTGCAATATCCCATGTCCACTTTCGAATCATCCAACCTACTATCCCAGATACCGTAATGGATAGCCCCCATCTACGGAACCATGCAATGCCATATCCCGGACCAAGACTAATACAGTAGAAATCCATATAACTTTTATGCAAAGGTGCCTGTGCGCCTTTCCAATCCGCCAATAGGATACGGCCAAGTCGAGAGGCTTGTGAGGAAGCTTCCTTGCATGTCTTACCATCCTTCTTGCCACTAATCGGATCAACAATTTGTGCACAGTCTCCAATACAGTATACGTCTTGAAATCCCGTTACGCGATAACTTGCATCTACGATTACGCACCCTTCATCAGTGAGAGGCATCCCCAATTTCCTGACAAATGGATTTGGCACAAGTCCCAATGTCCAGATGCATAGACCAAGTGGTAACGTTTCACCAGTCGAAAGCGTAATGATGCCGTTTTCTTCCTTTAACGCTTTACAATTGTGTTTAATTGTTACGCCTCTCTTTACAAGCTCTTGTTCTAATACATCCCCTACTTTAGTCGGCCCTTCCCGAAAGAGTCGATGATGCGAGTTCAAAAGAACGATCTTCACCTCATTAGGGTCAAGTCCTAACGATTTTGCATCTGCCCGGACATAATATGATAGTTCAGCAGATGTCTCTATGCCGCTAATGCCAGCACCAGCTACAGCAATTGTCATGAGGGAAGACCGCAATACCGGATTTTGTTCATTTTTTGCCTTGTGAAGATTGGAACGCCACTTCTTTTGGATTTCTCTTGCGGACTCTATATCAGTTAAAGCGATGCCACCTTGTGAAGGATCTGGTTTGCGAACACTACTGCCTACAGCGAGGATGAGGAAATCATAAGTAAGTATATGCTCCTTGCTCAAATTGTCTTGATAATGAATACTTTTATTTTCCGCCTCAACGTTTTTTACCGTAGCCTGAACTATTTCAACCCCTTCTGGAAATAGTTCTTTTAAAGGAATTGTTATTTCCTCTACCCCAATTGCCGGCCTAAAAAGTAAAACCTTTCGTAAATGATACGGATTCTTATCAATTAATATTAGTCGAAGCTTCTGTTTGGAAGATTTTGTAACATATTTTTGAATGGATGTTAATGCATGGATACCTGCATATCCGCCACCTACAACTACACAAGTTCGTATTGTCATAATGATCACTCCTTATCTCGTTTCCCATATAACGAGATAGGGAGCTGTTTTGTGACATTCTAACTTGTATACACATTTCTTGACTGACACTTCAAGTTGACCATAAAAGGGTGAGGTGTTAATAATTGATAAATCTAATTTACTCCCTTAAGGTTTAGTAACGAATCTGATTTAAAATCAGTTTGAAGTGATGCAATATAGAGTAGGGAAGCATCATTTATAAATGTAGAAAAGTATAGACTGTTTATTGAGATAACAGTTTCATTTATACGAAATCAGACTAAAGTCCGAATACTATTTTCGAATGTAGCCTATAATTAATATAACGATAGGGAGGGAGTTCGGTGAAGAATATTAACTATTTCGCTTTGTTTGGCGTGATATTTTTTAATCTTGTCTTATTTTCTGGAGTGGCCATTGCAGTAGCAGGATTATTATTTTCCCTATGGACGATTGTCGTTTCATTTGCTGTATCGCCAATTTTATTATTGTTGTCAAACGTAATTGGTTTACAACCATTTAGTGTTTTGCAAACGGTTTTTAGCGTTGTACTCTTATTCATTGGCATGGCGCTATTGCCTTTGGCTGTAAAGGCTACAAGGTATTTAGGTGCTTTGTTTATGAAATATGTTGAATATAACAAGAAGGCAATTTATAAGGTGCCGGATGCGAATGCAATTTAAAATTCTTCAATAGCAGCAGCTATCTCTGATTGAAGTGGAGAGGGCTGCTGTTTTTTCGTGGCATGGATTTCATATAATAATGGATTTTTACGGGTGGGTGATGCGTGTATCGATTTATTTATGAGTCTCTTTTTTGGTTTATGCGTGTGGCGTAAGAGTTTTGCGTTTTCGTGGGCAATTATGCTTGTCAATATTGATTTATGAGTTGTTGTTTGGATTTATGCGTGGGGCGCGAGAGTATTGCGTTTTCGTGCGCAATTATGCTTGTAATTATTGATTTATGAGTTGTTGGTTGTGTTTATGCGTGTGGCGTAAGAGTTTTGCGTTTTCGTGGGAAATTATGCGTGTAATTATTGATTTATGAGTTGTTGGTTGTGTTTATGCGTGGGGTGCGAGAGTATTGCGTTTTCGTGCGCAATTATGCTTGTAATTATTGATTTATGAGTTGTTGGTTGTGTTTATGCGTGTGGAGTAAGAGTATTGCGTTTTCGTGGGCAATTATGCTTGTAATTATTGATTTATGAGTTGTTGTTTGGATTTATGCGTGGGGTGTGGGAGTTTTGCGTTTTCGTGGGCAATTATGCTTGTAATTATTGATTTATGAGTTGTTGGTTGTTTTTATGCGTGGGGTGTGGGAGTTCTGCGTTTCTGTGAGCAGTTATGCGTGTGTTCATTAATTTATAAGTAGTTGTTTGGATTTATGCGTGGGGCGTGAGAGTTCTACGTTTTTACGAGCTTTTATGAGCGCTTTCATTCGCAAATAGGCATTTGGGGGAATGTTTTTTCAGGAAAATGCCGAATATAACTGGATGGAACGGCCTATTCCATAATATAGGTGTTTATACATAGGAACGGTTACGGTTCATTATCGTATAACAGATAGTTCTGTCAAAGGGAGTGGATTTGGTGAAGCGGATACATTATCAATATGTTGCAATGATCGTTGCATGCCTTATGATGCTTGCGGCATGCAGTGAAAAGCAAAAGCCTGAACCTGAAGTGGAGTCGGAGGGCTCGATTCCGGATGAAGAAACGAAGGCAGCTGCAGATGAGCAAATCCCTGTGGCGGCGCGTACGATAGAGGATATGATTTTACAACCTGCCGGGAAATTGGTGGAAGCGCATATGAAGCCGGATGTGGAGGCAGCTCGGTTGGTCGATTGGGTTTATTATCATCGCTTCTATGAAGATACGTTTCAAGGAATTATGGAGGATGAGCTACCTGCCTATTTCGAGGAACATACGGATTTGAACGCAGATGAAGTTTATGATTATCTCGTTTATCAATTAGGTTCGGGGCAGTATGCTACATTTTATGACCAGTTGTCATCGTATACTCATGGGTATGTCATGCCTGAGTTGCCAGAAGGCGAGGACGAAATTGAGATTGCGAAAAGACAAAAGACGAATGTCGTCATCTTGATGGATGCTAGTGGAAGCATGAAGGCGGAAATTGGTGGCGAGTCGCGCATGGCACTTGCGAAGCAGGCGATTGAAGATTTTACTGGCCAGCTGTCCGATGATGTCAATGTTTCCTTATTTGCGTATGGCCATAAAGGTGCCGGGACGGAGGCGGATAAACAGCTTTCTTGTAGTTCGATCGAAGAAGTTTATCCGTTAGGTGCATATGAGGCGGGTTCATTCCAAAAAGCGATGGATTCTTTTGGAGCGAGTGGCTGGACGCCACTAGCCGGAGCGATGGAAACGGCGCATGAGTATCTTTCATCCTATGATAAAGAGCATTACAGGAATATTGTATATATCGTAAGTGATGGTGTAGAAACTTGTGACGGAGATCCTGTTGCTGCAGCGAAAAAGCTGCATGATAGCGACATTGAGGCGAAGGTGAATATAATTGGCTTCGACGTTGATGATGAAGGACAAAATGAGTTGAAAACAGTGGCGGAGGCAGGCGGCGGTGAATATGCGACGGTGCGGAATCCTTCCGAATTTGAAGGGGTCCTCATTAAGAAATGGAAGCCAAGCATGATGCAAGTGATGAGCCAGCAAGGCGTCATGTTGCAAGATTTGGTCCATCAAAAGGAGGCGCTTATTGCTATCCACGAACCGCTCAAAAATATTTCCGACCGAGAGACTACGCGAATCAACGATGCCGTTTATTTGTTGAAAAAGAAGGAGCTCATTGAGGATGAACTAGCGAACGAGGTGCTTGAGCTATCTAAGGAAATGGGTGAGCTGAGGTCCGTGCATTTCAATGAATTAAAAGAGCAGAAGAGTGAAGAAGCGAAACAGGCAAGAGATGAAATCGACGCAAAAGTGGAAGCGTGGAAAGAGAAATGGTACGCCGAATTGGAGAAGGATGAATAACTACTTGAAAAAGCCTGCAGACTGTAGAAAAAGATTTTAACTTTGCCTACAGTCTTTTTTGTTAGTGACTGCTCAGCTTTGCTTGAAAAATGACAAGCTGAGCAGTGGTGATCGTTATTTCTTTACAACATAAGTCGAGGCTATATAATCGTGTAACGCTTGTTTCTTAGGTGTGAACCCGGCAATGATATAACCGATGCTAAAAAACATGCCCGATAAATAATAGCTAAAGAATCTACCTAACGCACGGCCTTTCCCAATCCGATTGCCTTCAGGGTCAACAACCTTCACGCCGACGATCATTTTTCCAACAGTCCCTTGGTATTTACTGCTCGTGAGAAGAACGTAATATAAAGCGGCTGTGACAAAGATAATTATATACAAGAGCAAAGGTAGAATAACAGCCAATGCGTCGGATCCGCTTGCAGTAGCAACGCCAATGAAAATCATAGCAAGAATTGTAAGCGGAATCGCTAAGACGATGCCATCAATTAAGGATGCTCCGAATCGGATCCAAAAACCAGCATACGCATTATTCTCTATATTACGATCTAACGAAGAAGTCATTGTACTTTCATAATTCATAAATTTCACCTCCCACGACAGTATAGCTAATTATTGGAAGGTGAACCATATTCAATAGGTACTATGTATCACGTTGGAAATCGGGGGTCTAATGTTATGTATTTACTTGCTGCAGTTAGGTCAAATTGCCTTTTGACTGTTATTTCTCCAAACGTTGAATTTCCTCAGCGACAGTAAATGCGAGGTCTTCATTGCCGAATAGTTGAAGTACGTCAAGCATCGTTTCGTTGTCGATATGGAATTCATCAAATCCTTCATCACTTTCAATTACTTCCAATAATGCAAGATTTGCAGGTTGTTCTGGATATGCTTTTTGGTAAAGCGCTTGTGGATCAAGCTCATGATTCGCACACCATTGCACAAAAAGGCGGATCATCAGGTTTTCGTCATCTTTATATTTTTGAATGATGTGTTTGTCGATATTGTTGGATTCCATCGTTATTCCTCCTATTGATCAGTTCTGTCCTATTATATAGGAAATAGGGGGAGGGTGTCTGTCAACACAAAGTCCATCGTTATCATGCTTGCCTATTTTACACTCTGCATTTTATCCCTGAAATTTTACAAAGTCCGCATTCACATTTGGCAAAACAATGCGTTTTCTAAATGCCAAAAGCCAACCTTATGAACATCGGTTGGCTCTTTGCATTACGATTACTTTAGGCATCTTTAAAGTGTGCCTGCTCTGACACGATCCGTTAATACGTTTTGTGGATACTTCAACAGTTTGCTCCATTTAAGAGCGGTTGCTACGATAATGACAACGCCTAACACTAACATGATGATGGATAAGACTCCATTCAATACGTTGTAGCCGGCATTGGCCTCGTTTAAATAGACGTTTTTCACCATCCAGAAACCTGCATAGTTTACGGATATGTAAAGGTATGCAAGTGGAATGAGACAAGTTAACACATAGATACGCTTATCCGCGATTTTTAAGATGACTGTTGCGCCGATAATTAATCCGATGGAAGCCATCAATTGGTTCGATACGCCGAAGAGGGCCCAAACCGAACTGATGTCGCCAGTGTAGAGCAAGTACCCCCACATGAAGCAAGCTAATAGACTCGCTACGATATTGGCAGGTGTCGAGTTGAGATTCTTCAACGGTTTGATAAAGCTTCCGATGAAGTCTTGAATTAAGTAACGTGCAACCCGTGTGCCAGAGTCGATTGCAGTTAAGATAAAGATGGCTTCAAATAGGATGACGAATTGGAAAAAGAAGGTCGCCAAATGTTTAAAGAAAGGAATTTCCGTAAAAATATACGTCATGCCGACTGCAAGTGAAATCGCGCCGCCTGTTCGACCTTCCAAGTCCATTCCGACTTCATTGCTCAATTGATCCAAATGGACAGTTTCCATTCCTAACGTTGCAAATTTTTCTGGAGTCGAGTTAATCGCGAAGTAATCGCCTGGCATTAACGATACAGCTGCAATTAAAGCCATGACGGCAACTAAACACTCAACGAGCATCGCACCGAACGCTACCCCTTTAATATCGCTCCAACGGTTGATCATTTTAGGCGTTGTACCGGAACCGATGAAGGCATGGAATCCTGAAATGGCTCCGCACGCAATTGTAATGGAAACGAACGGCCATACCGGGCCAGCAATAATCGGTCCACCGCCGTTAATAAATTCCGTGAATGCCGGGAATTGAACAGTAGGATTAACAAAGAATACCCCTACAATTAACGCTAAAAATACTCCTAACTTTAAGAACGTGCTTAAGTAATCCCTCGGCGCTAACAATAGCCATACTGGCAACGCGGCCGCGAAAAAAGCATAGATCGGCAGTGCAAGGGCAATTGTGCTCGGCTCCAATGTTAAAAAGTCGCCCAAAGCTGTTCCTTGAATGCTTGGCCCCACAGCAATTGCCGCTAAAATAAGGATGAACCCGACCGTTGTCGCAAGCTTTAAGTTGCCTGTTTTCTTATGATACAAGCCAACTCCCATCGCGATCGGAATTGTTGCTGCAACAGAAAACGTTCCCCACGGGTTGTTGCTCAATGCATTTAAAATGACTAATGAAAGGCCGGCCATCGTAATGGTAATAATAAATAACATAGCTAAACCTGTGCAAAATCCTGCTACCGGTCCTAACTCCTTTTTTGCAATCTCCGACAACGATTGTCCGTTTTGCCTCATGGAAGCGAAAAGGACGACGATGTCATGGACGGCACCGCCAATTACGGCACCGACCAATAACCAAATCAAGCCTGGCAAATAGCCGAACTGTGCTGCTAAAATTGGACCGACAAGTGGGCCGGCAGCTGCAATGGCAGCAAAGTGATGCCCGAACGTTACCCATTTATTCGTCGGGACATAGTCTTTGCCATCTTCCAATGTGTGTGCGGGTGTCGGCTGTCGATCGTCTAACTTCAAAACTTTCGCTGCCATGAACGTACCGTATAATCTGTAGGCGATTAGCAATATACAGACAGACCCGATAACAATTGTGATTCCATTCATGTACTTAACATCTCCTCTCTTATTTTGCCTTCTATGATTCTACTGGTAAATAAGAGAATGTAAGCGATTTCGAAATGAATTGCTTGGAATCCGTCATAGAATGCAAGAAAACGAATATGAAATGCATAAAGCACTTAAAATTCGAACAATTGTTTTAAGTCCTTGACGAAAGAGCGGCTGACGGGAACTCGAGAATCGTCTTTCATAACTAAATTATAAGTTGCGTTGAACCATGGATGGATTTCGCAAATATGTTGCATATTCACGAGGAAGCTGCGGTGTACACGCATGAAAGTAAAATCGATCAGCTTCTTTTCCATATTGATTAACGACTCTTTTACTTCAAAACGTTGATCGGAAGTGACAATCATACATTTTCCCCCGTTCGATTCGATATATAAAATCTTTTCTGGCTCCAAAAGTACAATACGCTCTTCAACGGAGACGACCAATTTATGGCCAGCTTCCTGTCGAGGCGGATGAAACCGATTTGATTTCTGTCTGTCGAGCATTGCTTTCACTTTGTTCAACGTCTTTTCAAGCCGGGCTTCAGCGATCGGCTTTAAAATGTAGTCGGCCGCATTCAAATCAAATGCTTTAAGTGCGTACTCATCATAGGCTGTCGCAAAGACGATGGCCGCATGAGCTGGCAGAATCGTTTGCAAATCTTTTGCGAGAGTTAAGCTATTGCCATCGGCTAACTCGATATCAAGGAACACAAGATCCGGTTGCAAAGCTGCAATGTCTTCCCGGGCCGCCTTCATATTTTCCGATTCTCCCACAATTTCCACAAATGCATACTTTGTAAGGAGGAATCGCAATTCATCTCTTGCTAACGGTTCATCTTCAACTATATATACTTTCAGCAATTGCCATGTTCCCTCCTTTAAAATGCAGTGGAATGGAAATGAATACTGCAGTTCCAGTGCGCGAGTGGCTTTGAATGGAGATGGAAGCTTGGCCATTATAAAGGCCTTCCAATCGTTTGCTAATATTGGCAATGCTCGTGCCAGCACCAGTGTCAGAATGGACAGTTTGTTTGCCTAACATAGTTAGTTTGTCTCGTGCAATGCCTTTCCCATTATCCTGAACGATGATTTCTATATTGCCGTTCTGTTCTGTAATGTTAATAGAAATCGTCCCCTTATTCTTTCCTTTTGCCAATCCGTGATGAATTGCGTTTTCAACTAATGGCTGTAGGAGGAAAGGTGGTATATAGGCATCCAGTAAAGTGTCATCTGCTGTAATATTGACATCATATTTATCGGGAAATCGAGCACTTTCCAAAGAAAGATAAGCTGTTACATTCTCAAGCTCCTGTTCTAAAGGGATAAACATTTGGCGAGCTCCTTGAAGGTTGCTGCGGAAGAAAGAACTGAGCTCCAGCATTAGATCTCTCGCTTTTAAAGGGTCTGTTCTGCACAACACAGAGATTGAATTCAAGCTATTGAATAGGAAATGTGGATGGATTTGTGTATGCAATGCCCGAATTTCCGCATCTTGCAGCAATTTAGCTTGCGTCTCCATTTCGGAGAGCTCCAGTTGTGTGGAAAATAAATTCGCAAGACCTTCAGCCATTTGCTGTTGGACGGCGTCTAATTTATAGCGATCTGCATAGTACATTTTCAAGGTGCCTGCTGTATTTTGCTGCACTTTCAAGGGCAATACGATGGCGGCTTTTAGCGGGCAATTAGGCGAGTTGCAATTAATTTCCTCTTTAGTATGTGCTACACAAATTTGCCCTTTCTCAGTAGCGTTTTTTGTCAACTGGGTAATTAATTCGCCCATCGGTATATGATGGTCCGTGCCAACGCCGACATGGGTCAAGACGCGCTTAGTGTCCGTGATGGCCACCGCATCGGCGTCAGTGCTTTCCAAAAGAATGGAGGCGATCGCTTTGCTGGATTCCCCATTCAACCCTTGTTTGAAATAGGGCAATGTCCTTTCCGCAATGGAGAAAACGAGGCTCGTCTGATTTGCCCGTGCTCTATTTTGATCCTTCAAAATGGATTGCATGATTAGCATGAATAACAGAATCCCTAACCCGTTAATTGTAATCATCGGGAGCCCGATGATTTTCACCAAATGCCACGCTTGTTCAAACGGTTTGGCAAGGAGAAGGATGAGGACCATTTGCAGCGCTTCAAGCAGCATTCCGATTTTAATCGCGAAGGACGCTGTAATCCGTTTTCCGTGTTTCAGACGATAGCGTCCCGCATAGCCGGCCACCACGCCCGCAATTACAACAGCAAGAGAACAGGCGAAAGCGGTGAATCCGCCGAATGTATAACGGTGGATGCCTGCAATCAAGCCAGCCCCAAGCCCAACAACCGGCCCTCCAAGCAGTCCACCGATCGCAGCCCCCATCACCCTCGTATTGGCGATCGCATTTTCCGGCTCGATATCAAGAAGAATTCCTTGATTGGAAATCGTATCTTGAAAAATTTCGATCCCGGTGTAATTACTGACGAGGCCGAATCCGCCAAACAGGCAAATGAGCACGCCTTTTTCAAGTTTCGTATTGTCTTCATGGAAAATTTGACGGAACGACCTCATATGAGATAAGAGAAAAGCGACGATCAATATGATCCCGACTTTCTCGATCATATATAAAATTAAATGCGCAACCATCTATTTTCCCCCTCGTTCAACTGACGTTTTCTGTTTTTTTAGAAATAGACAGATAGATACATTATACAGCTTTGTAAACTTCGAATCTATATGATGAATGGAGCAGACATAGTTTGAACTGTGTTGGTAGGCTGGTGCTCAGCGTATTTGGCGGACTTACAATTGGTGAGAGAAAGGCGAAGGAATAGGAATGTTCTTCAATGTGCCAAAAGACAGGTGAAAGCAGATTCATTGCAATGTAGAAAAACACCAGATTCCCTTTGACGATTGGTGGGAGTCTGGCGTCTTCCATTGACAATGAAATTTTTAAGATGCAACATGATTTGAAGTGATTCGGGCTTCGGTTCGGGTAACGAGGAAGATGCTCACTTCATAGAGGACGATCATTGGAATAAGTATGATAAGTTGGCTAATGAAGTCGGGTGGCGTAATAAGAGCAGAGACAGCTGCCAATAGTACATACGACCATTTTCTGAGATTTTTCATCGAATTGGATGTCAAAATGCCGATAGAGGATAAGAATAGCGCGACCAGCGGTAATTCAAACAGCAGTCCAATCGGCATTGTCGTCAGCATTAGGAAGCGACCATACTCTTTTGCCGAAATCATCATGTCGAAATTTGCTTTTCCGAGGTTTACTAAGAAATTATAGCTTAGTGGATTGACGATAAAATATCCGAAAGCGAGCCCTGCTAAAAATAATAAAAGGATAAAGGGCGAATACAAACTGAGGTAATGACCTTCTTTTTCTGTCAAGCCCGGCTTCACGAATTGCCATAGAAAATGACAGAGGAACGGAATTGCCAATCCGAACGCCAATGCGGCGGAAATCGTCGTATAAAATGAAATGACTTCCATTGGGCTCAACACGACTAATTGATGGCCACGCGTAATGTATGGAAACCATATATTGATTGTGCTGAAGGCCGCTATGAAAAACAATAAGAATACAGCGACGCTTTTAATGAGTTGTTTTCTCAATTCACTCACATGCTCTATGAATGTCGGTTCTTGAACCGTTTCGTCAACAGATTCTTTTTCCGTATGATGTCGTACATTTTGCTTTTTTGTCTTTTCGGTCGGTGGGTCCACTACCTTTTCATTGACTGAGGCATGGGCAGAAGACTCGGAAGGCGCCGAATCTTTCGCTTGCTTTTTATTCAATGGGCTACCAATTTTCTTGTTGTGATTGCGGTATGGATCCATATTTTCACCTACTTTTCGATAGTAGACGTTTTCTTGGCGTCTACATCATCTTGGTTGTTCTCGTCATCCAAAACTTCTCGCGCTGATTTCTTGAATTCTGCCAATGTCTTTCCGACAGCAGATCCTACTTCTGGTAACTTGCGTGGTCCGAACATAATAAGGATAATGACAAGAATAATAATAAGTCCCGGTACTCCGATCGCTGCAAGATTCATAGTAATCAACCTTTCCCTTTTAAATTTGTCTTCCGCAAGTTTCCTGCGGTATTTATAAATGCTGATAGTTGCTGCCGTGTTGCGACGGATTTTCCGCGCATACGACAAGCAAATTTCCCATAAGCCAAGATGTTGGAGCGTTAGGGAACGACCAACTTGCCCATCAAACGACCTCTGAATGGAAGTGAAGCTGTAGTTTTAGTAATTCATTCCTCCTCGCAAACAAATCGGTAAGCTTCATTGTGCAAATTATGTAGCCACAAAACGCCGGTATAGAGAAGTTGAAAGAAAGAGAAAACAGTGTTCTGTTCATTCCTTCTCATACTCTTTCAATGTTTAGGTTCTACCCTGTCAGTTTGTTTAATAAACATCAAAGTTGGGAGAAGGTAAGTGAAGCGGTTGAAAATCATATCAAGTTTCCAAATGAGATGGGGAAGGTAGAAAAACATCCAAACTGTTTAGAGGACGAGAAGTATTACCGAAACAATTAGTTCCTAAATAGTTTGATAATAAAGGAGAACTCCTGTATATTTTCTGTTAACAAGGCAATAGCTTTACGAACTGTTGAAAGGATGTTTTCAATGAAATGCATGCTGTCGTTTATGGTAATAGCTTTAACATTATTGACCGTGGGCTGTACGGAAGAACAACTAAAAGAGGAACCGAATGAGAAGGAAAACGAGCAACCACATCGTGTGGAAGTAGAGGATGGGAAGGAGGAGAATCAGTCAGAGGAGGATGAAGGGCAAGAATCGGAAACGGAACAAAAGCCACCGCTCTTTTTTGCGGAAAACGGCAATTTATTCCTTTACGGGTTGACGTTGGGAGATTCTCTTTCAAAGGCTGAAAGCATATGGGGAGCTTCGGAAATGTTAGATGAGGAGCCGGAAAGTGCTTACTATTTTCCGGAACCTGATATGACGATTAGTTGTGTGGATGAAAAAATAGTAGCAATTCTCATTGGTACGGATCGTAACAAGTATGAGGAAGTTTCGGAGGTATTCCAAGGAGACCATTACAAGGATACAGAAAGTGATGATGAATACTTTTTAGCAACGGAAACAGGACAGCTGCTCATGTACCGCGATGCAGCCATGGGCGATTACGAAAAGGAGTGGCGTTTGCTCATGTCTGATGATAATTTCTTTTATTATGTGAATGAAGGGGTTTACGAAAAAGTAAATTAAGATGGAGACGATACAAACGTAAAGGCACCTTGATTTTCGGTGCCTTTATGGTGGTTAAAAGAATTTGGGGCTCTAATTGCAAAATCCGCATTTTGATTTTATTTGAAAATAGGGGATGAAGATGGAAAATCATGTTCAGAATTTCAAATGTCCTTTTTGTGAAGGTGAAATGAAAAAAGGATATATCCAAAGTGGAACGAGGCTTGCTTGGGTTCCGAGAGTGTCAAAGGCGATAATTGAGCCAAGTTTCATAAAGGATTCTGTTTTATTATCAAAACAAAGCCGTTTTCTTGTTAGCAATGTTGATGCTTATTTATGTGAACGATGTAAAAAGGTTGTTTTGGATTACTCTTAGCTTGTAGCTCGAAGAAAAGGTACAAAGAGGATTGGAATAAAGGGTGTGCAACGTAAGTACAGATTTTGATCATTTGAACGATTCAACATCTATTAATTGAACGGAGGCCTTGTACCCAAGTAGTAGATAAGATATGTCATTTTAAACAACGTACCCTAAGAACTTCTTGTTTTCGATTAAGCTCGTTTCCTGATTGTGAAATTATCGCCAAGCAATAGCCAATTTTGAGGGAAGGGATAGCCTAATACCCAATAACTAATGCCGCGAAGCTTATAGTCTTTCACCATGTCAAATTTTGCTTGTGCGCTGCGGGCATCTTCGAACCACACTTCATGGGTGCGCCCTTCTGCATCGGTATAACGGAAAAACGGGGCTTGTGCGACTGGATCGTATTGAATGGCGACTTGATGTTGAATCGCTCGGCGGACGGCTTCCTGTGCGCTGAATGTTTCGGCTTCCTCGCCTTGAACGAAAGGGAGTAGCCAGTCGCGCGCATAAATTTGAAAACCGAATAGAATTTTGTCTCGTGGGATGACGGTGACTGCATAGTCAAGGACCCGTTTGATTTCATTAATAGGCGAAATCGCTTGGGCAGGTCCTTTTCGATAGCCCCATTCGTATGTCATGAGTACAACAAAATCGACGATTCTTCCGTGAGCTTCGTAATCATGCGCTTCAAATAGCAGCCCTTTTTGTTCGCCACTCGTTTTGGGAGCGAGAGCCGACGAAACGAAATACCCTTGCGGATGCAATCGATCGACCGCAAGCTGTAAAAATTGATTGTAATGTCTTCGGTCGGCAGGGAATACATTTTCAAAGTCGATGTTTAACCCTTGATAGCCTTTTTCTTTCATAACAGCGAGCACATTCGTAATGAGCTTTTCTTGAAGTTCATTACTTGAAAGGACAGTATGGGCGACGTCAGATCCGGCAGCTGTGGCGCTGAAGTTTGTGATCGCCATGACTGGCACAATTCGTTCTGCTGCCGCAGATTTAAGCATTTCCTCATCATCGAGCGCAGATAAACTGCCATCTTCCTTCACGGTATAAACAAATGGCATCCAATACGTTAAGTAACGGCCTACTTCTTGAATTTCCCTTGCTCCTGTTTCTCCGGTATTAATTGTATAAGCATTGACGTCAATGACTGGCTTTGCGCCGCGCGATCGGGAGACAGTCGGAATGACAAGTGCTTGCCCTACGACGAGCGCGTTCGGGTTTTCCAACTCGTTCGCTGTCACAATCTGATTTACCGTAACACCATATTGATGGGCAATGGCCCATAATGAATCCCCCTGTTTAACAACATGAATCTGCAATATGCTTCTCTCCTTATTTTCCTGCTCCTTTAGGGTATTCTGAAGGAACTCCTGATGTCCTCATTTTATAAATCTTTGCATAGTATTCGGTGGATCGTGTTTGAATGAAAAGCTGAAAGTCGGATATCCTGCAGTCATTTATTTCTTAGTGAATGTTTAAAAATGGAGGGTCGATAGGTGAAAAATAAATTAGGGCGTTCGATTTATTTAACAGAATATGTAATGATAAATGGTATTGAACAATTTTTGTTTCATTCAGGAACAGATTATGATCACCCTGTCATGTTGTTTTTGCACGGCGGGCCTGGGTCAGCTGAATCATTGCTTGCGCAAGCATTTCAGGAAAAATGGGAAGAGCTTTATACAGTTGTCCATTGGGATCAGCGTGGTGCGGGGAAAACGTTGATGAAAAATCCCGATAAGCTACCGACTGCTGAGTTGATGCTGCAGGATTTATTTGAAGTGATCCAGCATTTGAAGAAAAAATATAGTAAAAACAAGATTGTGCTACTAGGCCATTCATGGGGAAGTGTGTTAGGCACGCTCTTTATTCGCAAATATCCTGATGAAGTGGACTATTACATCGGTGTAGGGCAGGTTATTAGCATGGTGGAAAATGAGCAAGTCGGCTATAACAAAGTTCGTGAATTGATTATTCAGGCGGATGATCGAAAGTCGCTGAAGAAACTTGATTCTGTAGGCGAATATCCCGGCAGTAAAGTTACATTTGATAAGGAATTTTTGAAAAAGGTCAATAAGGTGAGAAAGTTGCAAGGCAAGTATGGTTTAGGGATGAAAATGGATATGTCAATTTGGTTCACCGTATTTAAAAGTCCCATTTTCAAATGGTCGGATATTATCGCTTTCATGAAGATCTCGAAAGCAAATGGTGAGGTGCATAAGTTTTTAGGTGATTATGACTTGCGTGATGAACCATCGGTATTTGAAGTTCCGATCTACTATATTTTAGGCGGGAAAGATTGGCAAACACCATATGTCATTGCCCAAAAATATCTTGACGAAATTGAAGCTCCAAATAAAAAGATTACTATTTTACCGAATGCGGGGCATATGACGATGATGGACCAGCCAGAGTTGTTTTTTGATGCATTACGTGAAATATATGATATGGAAAATAGTGTTGCAGAAATGCCGGAACTTGTACAGTAAACGATTCGTACAGCATTATTGAATTGAAATCTTATGGAGGCCGATTGAATCGGCTTCTATCTTGTGTTTTTACGGAGGTTTTTGAATGATTGTATTTGTTCCTAAACAAACAGTATAAGCGAACTAGCTGACTACTTGAATCAGAATAGCTGAAGCATAGTGTCGAAGTAAATAGGGGGAGGAGCTGTGGGTTGCTGAAAGTGGACATACGAAGACCTAAGTTGAGGTTACAGAGAGATACAATCCCTTTTTAGAATTGTAATTACAGATACTTTTCTTAGGCAGCTTGCATTGCACTAAATTTAACGGAAGTTAGCCGAACGATATGCTTTACAAAGGAAAGGAGTTCTTTTTCTTGAATCGTATAATTTTTGGAGATCATGATGAAAAAACAATACGGCAGTTTGATAATTGTCTATCTGTCGGCAATGTGGCAGGAGGCGTGCTCTGTGCTGACGGTCATTACGGCTATAGTCAGCCGGTTGGCGGCGTAGTCGTCTATGATGGACAAATTTCTCCCTCGGGTGTCGGCTACGACATCGCTTGTGGAAATAAAGCGGTCCGTACAAATTTGCAGTATAAAGATATCGAGGATGATTTGCCTTTATTGATGGATGAAATGGCGAAACGGATTTCATTTGGCGTAGGCAGGAAAAACAAAAAGAGGATGGATCACGAACTTTTTGATGATCCCGACTGGAATGTTTTTGAACAGATCGGCAAACAGGAGCATGACCGTTTGAAAAAGTTAGCGATTGATCAGCTTGGCACTGTCGGAGCGGGCAACCACTTTGTCGATGTTTTAGTGGAAGAGGCAACGGGAGACGTTTGGATTGCGAATCATTTTGGAAGCAGAGGATTCGGCCATAAGACAGCAAGCGGCTTTTTAAATTTGGCGAACGGCAGAGGCTTTTCTGATAAAGCGCCCGGCGAGAGCATGGAGCAGCCACCAACGCTAATTGATTTGGAAACGGAGCTTGGCGATCTTTATTACCGAGCGATGACGTTGGCAGGCAAATATGCGTATGCAGGAATGGATGCTGTGATTGACGAAGTGTTGAGCATTCTTGGGGCAACAACTGAGTTCGAAGTGCATAACCATCATAATTATGCGTGGAAGGAAACTCATTTTGGCAAAGAAAGGATTGTTGTTCGAAAAGGGGCGACACCGTCTGCACCGGGACAACTATGTTTCATTGGCGGTAGCATGGGCGATATTTCTGTAATCGTTCAAGGGAAGGATAATGCGGCAAATGAAAATGCTTTTTACAGCACAGTCCACGGAGCAGGCCGAATTATGAGCAGGACACAGGCTGCTGGAAAGATGAATTGGAAGAAGCGAGTCCGTACTGGCGGCCAAATTTCCCAGCAGCAAATGGATGAAGCGGTGAAGAAATTCGGTGTGGAGCTGCGCGGAGGCGGAACGGATGAAAGTCCATTCGTCTATCGGAAATTGCAATCCGTATTGGATGCGCATGAAGATACGATTGAAGTGTTACACGTGCTGAAACCGGTCGGGGTCTGTATGGCTGGTGCAAACGAATTTGATCCTTATAAGGATTGAATGGATTTGATAGGGCTGAGCTTAGCGGATTTGCAGTTTATGCGTGAGTGGCGAGAATTAGGAGTTTTTGAAGGTGTTTATGCGTTTGTGTATTTCGTTATGCTGATTGGAAGCGGCATATACGTTTTGCGGTTAATTTATGCGTAAGTGGATTCGTTAATCCATTTTTGAACGATTTTTGCGCATAAGGTATAATCCTATCGTACTATAAATGTAAAAGGCACTAGATACTTGCGAGTTGCAATCGCGAGCATCTGGTGCTTTGCCGTGTTTAATCTGCACCTGCTCCACCGCCGCCATCTCCTCCATCTCCTCCACCGGAGTAAAAACCTCCGCCATCAGAGGAACTGCCACTGCCGCCTTTGCTTCCGAATGAAGAGGCAGGGCTCCAAGTTGAATAAGCGAAGTGAAGCGGGTCTGTTTGTAATGCGAAAAGCGGAGCCAATGGGTATGAGTCTGGCAAACTTCCGCTTAGTTGCGGGAGTTTTTTCTTCGATTTATTCAGCAAATATGCCCGCGCGATCCAGCGGTCGATGTCTTCCTTTGGAAGGTGGGGTGGAATGCCGAATTTCGTCCGTAGCCTAAATTTCGAAATGCTCATTTTTGTATAGTATGCTGTCAATGAACTTGGAATTGCTTTTGGGATAATAGGGTAGAGTATAGCACCTATGATGAGTGCAAATAGAGTCGCGTTCGTCAAGTCTTCGTCCGCGGTTTGTGCACCTGTAAAAAACAATCCAATAAAAAGTACGACTGCAGGCCACTTTTTGCCGGGATTCGCGATAAACAAAAAAGTCCCAATGGTAGTGACAATAGCAGGAAACGCAATTCCTAAGGCACCTGCTCCGTCCGCGTAAAATGCAAATGTCATAATCATTGTGATTAGGAAAAAGACCGACAATTTCAATCCTTTTGAGAGCCTTGTCGATAGTGCTCCGGCTTCTTTCATAAGTTTCAGTACCATCCGATGCCACTCTTCGTGATTTTGTTGGAAGTTCATTTGCTTACGTATTTGCGCATGACTTCCTTTTACTTTTTCAACTGAAGGTCCTGCCATATCATGCAAATGGAATTTGCGATAGCCAGCACGCCCTTTGAACAGCCAAGTGATTAAATACTGTTCATGCGGCAAACGTTTTTCTTTTGAATGATTCAGTTGTTCATTTTGTTGAAGATGAAAGACTAAAGTCTTTTCGGGCGCGTCTTTCTCACCTTGAAAACGCGTTGCCGAATCAGCCATTTCAACTTTGACAAGCCCTTTTTCAACGAGCGAAAATAAGCCGGATAGAAAGATTTTTCTATTGAATTTCCCATTCTGATCGACAAATGCCAAATACATCGGGTCTGTCTGCAAAACTAGTTCAATGTTCCCGAATAAAGGAATCAACCGCTGTCTCATTAAAAGAGCTATAACGATCAGTACGATGAATGCCACTTGTAATCCATCCGCCAATTTTATCGCAACAGGAATGTTCGACCATCGAAGAGAATTCTTATCGATTGTATCTTGTTCTTGCTTGATCGCTTCCTCGATTGGAATCGGTGCGGGAAGCTTCTGTTGCTCGCTCATTATGGCCGATGGGAAAAACATCCGTGTTTTAGTATCTGTGTACGCAATCGACTTCGCTGTATAAAATGAAATGCCGTTGCGGTAAACCTTATCCACGACTCCTTTACGGTCATGGATAAACCCATAAATTTGATCTTTCCCGACATCACCGGGCAATGCGTATGAAATATGCAGTTCATTGTAGTCTTCATCGTGATTTTCGCCATCTTCAAAATAAGTGACGGCAAGATCGCTATATGTATCGTAAGACGTTACTGCATTTTTCATTTTATAAGAATAGAGGACAGACAGCGTTTCATTTTTTGCTCGAATAGAAGTTGAATAAGTATTGCCTTTAACAGTAACGTCCACTTGCGACAAGATAGAACCATCAATTTCCCCGACAACTGGATTTGGATCATTAAGGATATATGCTTCAAAGTTTGTAATTTGCCCAATATGCTTTTCGGGGAATGAACGTGTTAGCCTTGAAAATGAGCCATCAAATGTATATGTGAACACTTCATTGACTAACATGTCTCCGTCCGATTGCACCCAGCCCCGTATTTGCACTTGATCTACCGTGAACGATTTCGCAACTGCGTTGGCAGGAAAGAATAGGAACAGCAGTAAAACAAAACTGAAAATTTTCTTCATCGGATCCCCCCTTTTGATTGTCATACGAAGAATTTCTGAATGGGTTTCAAATGTAGGATAAAACAGGAGGTTCGGCATGTTTTAGAAGCAGTCGGTTAGTTATTATTGGGTAGATCAGTTGCACACATTAAAAAAGGTGTTCCAAGTCCAAACGGTTGGAACACCTTTTCATTATACTTGTGGTGGAAGGATGGATGGGGGATGCATATTGTCCTTGCCTTTTGCAGTTGTGGATACGTTGTCGTTCGGCTCTACTGCAGCCATTGCGCTGTTCGCACCGACGCTTGCGGTAAACATAGCAGCAAGCAAAAGGATGGAAAGCTTTCGTTTCACGATTTTTCATCTCCTTTCACAAAGTGATACAAACTAAATTCATCAGCTTTTTCGTAATTTCCGAGTGAGCGATGATAGTTTGCTAGTTTCCAAGCAATGCTTCTTGCTTCTCCTATATAACCATGTTTGACGAAAAAAGGGAATGCAGTTTGTTCGCAATAATCTAAAAGTTCTTGTTGGGATAATTTCATCTTTCTAAAGTACGTAATTTGGATTGTTGTATACGGATCTTTTTTCCTATCGTTTGCTTCTTCTAAATGTGCAAGCAAAGATGAAATATCCATTTCTGCTTCAACAGATGTATGCAATAAATGAATCAGAACGGATTTGTAATAGTCAGTGTCAGGTTCAACGATTGATTTCAATTCCGATAAAAGCTCATGTGCAGAATGATGGAGTCCTCTTCTGTTTTGGAGAACAGAATAATTGTAAAGAGCACCTTGATACAGCGAATCAATTTCCATCATTTTGGAATTCCGAAGCACGATTTTAAATAAGTCATCTGCCTGCAAAATGAAATCCCGATGCGTGTAGTTGATCGCTAATAAGATTTGCGCATGCAGTAAACGGATGTAATTACAAGTCTGCTTGTAATGATCAACGGCCAATTCGGCATAATAGGATGACTCTTCATACAACGTTCTCATATGCAGTAAGTAGGCTTTTTGGTAAAACAGTTCTCCTTCGAACAAGTACGGAATCCTTTCTTTGGATTCTCTAATTTGCTCAAGCCGTTTTTCCGCACTCTCTATGTTTTGTGAGAAGATATCATACATTAAGTAAATGACTTCGGAGACGTTTTTTTCATAGTCGTTGAATGATGGCTCCAAACGCTTTAGAATTGTTGTTTGCTGTTTCGCGCGTCGTACGTCTTGTTTGAATAAATAAAAGCGCAATTTATACAGCTCGTACCGATTTACTAAATCCGTTGATTGGAAATACTCTTCGTTTTTGTCGAGCTCTTCGTACAGCGTTTCCATCGATTTTAAATCGTAGTAAACGGAATAGGAAATAAAGGTTTCCAATTTTGCATTCCACATTTCGTATATATCCATTTCCTGCTGCCACTCAATGCCCATCCGATTAAATAACTCATTTAGTGTTTCACTGTGAGGAATGTATTTATTTGACTCGATTTTACTTAAATGGGAGACAGAACAGATCCCATCGCAAAGTTCAGCTTGAGTCAGATTGTTTTTCATGCGGTAATATTTTAGGATGGATCCAACATTCAAATTCGTCACCCCTTTGATATGTAGCTATTCAAACGGTACCATGTCTTCTTGCTGAATACATGAGAAAACAGTCCCAGGGGAGTGAGGGACTGTTTTCGTGCCTAATATATGGGAATTGATTGAAAGTTATGATTAACGTACTCTTGCAAAGCCAAACCCAGAAGCGATATCATCTCCTATTCCTGCGTAATAGCCGCCAAGAATATCATAAGATTTCGCCCGGTTTTGTAAGTTTGCACGCAGCTGTGCATTCGTGAAGCTTGGATTTTCTGCCCAAACTTTTGCTGCCAGTCCTGCAACATGTGGCGTCGCCATTGATGTTCCGCTAATTGTAGCATACCCGCCATTGTACCAAGTTGAGAAGATGGATGTGCCTGGGGCAGACAATTCAATATCTCCTCTTTGGATGACGTAGTCGCCTGCACTACTTGTATATCCACGGGATGAAGAATTGGCAACTCGGAATGTGCCGTTTTCTAAGCGATTTTCAAGATTCGCTACTGCGATAACTGATGGTAATGCTGCGGGATAATCGATTGAACCTGGGGAGTAGCCATCATTTCCTGCAGCCGCGACAACTAATACGCCACGATCATTTGCGTAGTTGACCGCATTTGTAATCAACGAACTTTCTCCATTCGAGCCGAGGGACATATTGATGATAGCTTTCACACGTTGCGAAGATGCCTGATCTGCTACGTGGCGGATTGCATTTGCAATATCATCGGCATAGCCGCTTCCGCTATCGTTCAAAACTTTATATGCCCAAAGCTTTGCGTTTGGAGCAACTCCGTAAACACCTTTCTTGTCGTCTCCGCCATCACCTAAAGCGGTTCCGGCTACATGAGTGCCATGTCCATTGCGGTCGGTACATGTATTGTTTACGATTGGAGCTTGTTGTGTGAAATCCTTACACTGTTCGGAGGTGTAATACAAGTCGCTATGATTAACATTAACCCCCGTATCAAGCACTGCGATTCGTATATTGGAGCCGCCGCTCGTTGAAGTTAAATTATTGTCATTATAGATCGCCTTTATTCCCCAAGGAACAGATTGGCTTGCTGCCGCCGCATCTACTTCGTCACTTACTATCAAAGAGGATGGTTCCATTTGAATGGAAAGGATCTCCACCTTTTCTACAGTAATGTGAGGCATGTTTTTCAAAGCTTGAAATTCTTTTTCTGTCACATCTGCAGTGAAAGAATGGTCTTCGAATTCATTGCGTAACTCAAAGCTTTGTTGCAGTTGCTGCACTTCTTGCTCAGAATTTGCCGTGATCAGTACCCGGAACGTTTCGCCCCGATGTTTAATCTGTTCCTCTTTAAAATCGTCGAGGCTGTCTTGTGCAAATACCTCTCCTCCCGGCATGAACATACTTGCTACAATTGCCATTGCCGCGAGCAGTTTGAACGGTTTCTTCATTGCATCTCCTCTTTTCTTAGTCATTTTCAATTACAACTTTAATGTAGCAAAGACTAAGAATTTATTAAATTGGGAAAAAACAATAGAAATGCAAAGCTCTGTGGTGTTGTGAACTCGATCCTACCACCCGTGTTATGGCAGTGGATTAATTCAAAGGGACCAAAAAAGCTCGCCTTTGCTCCGTTGATTGTTGGGCAAATCATGACGGCCTATTTAGATTTACCTATTAATAAAACGTTAAATTATGATTGGGAGCGTTTCGTTAAGATTGAGTAATAGAAGATTTGATTGAAAAAGATGGATATGTGCTATGAGAGGAAAGAGGATATAGATTGTGCATGGGAGCCGGAGTATAAATTTAAAAGGAGCATCCATTTTATGGCTGTGACATATGAATTGCCATCTATCATTACATCATTGTGCCGAATGTCAAAAGAGATATAAGGGTACACCACACATACGACGAGCAATAATTAATTTTGAAAATATGTTATAGTCTGAATACGAAAAACTATTTTACGGCATTACTACTTAAGCTTGTCTCATTGAATACAAATGATTTAATAGAAAATGGGATGTTAATGAACAAGACTTTTTCTTTTTACTTGTCACAATGGAGCAAATTTATTTAATGGGCTGTTGAATTCCACGTAACAGCTACGTAACAGGGAGGGAAAAGTATGAATAATATCTGGTCATTAATGTTAGTAGTAGGATTGTTTCTTTCTACGGTTATTTTTTCTCCTCTTAATATACCATTTTTGATGAATTGGTATACATTTTTTATCGGGATTTTACTCTATATAGTAGGGTTTTCGATGGGAATTGTAGCTATTAAAAACAAGGAAAAAGGTTTCCTTAAGTATATTACAGTGCTTTCGCTAGTGATTTTTCTAATAGTAATATACTTTGTTTTTTCATTAGTGGGTCAAGTGTAAAAAAGGGGCTGTCCAGAAAGTCAGTGAAAACTGATTTTCTGTGATAGTCCCTTTCTGGTTGGAGAATAAATGGGGAACCCCTGACAACCGTCGCTTTCCGTTCCAGGCG